>JAGHUB010000355.1 GCA_018065025.1 Candidatus Equihabitans merdae | reverse complement strand
ATATAGATCAGGATCCTGCAGCTCAGACGCTTTAGATTACTTGAAGCTTCAGAGAGATAAAGTCCGTAATGCATCCAGATAGCATTATCTATGGTCTCTTTTTCTTCATCATTATATTCCCGGCCCGTAATCTTCAGCAGAATCGGCATCTTCGGAGGAATGATGCCTTTAAAGCGATCCAGAAATGATACAAATTCGCCGGATAAATACTCATATCCGGGCAAAGAGTAGGGATGAATAATATCATGCAGGTTTTCTCCATCGAAAGAGATCTGTACAATTCCCTCCGTATTGATCATTTTTTGCATATCATTTACTGACGGATATTTTTTCATGTTTATGCTCCATGATTCGGTTGTCACCCGGCAATGCATAATTTTGCCGGAATGCATCTTTACTAAGTTGAATTATATATTTTGTGTACAGATAATTAAAGCTGTAAATAATGGCAGCTGACCTTATAACTTTGACATTAAACCGTTCAGGATCTGCTCCGTCAGGAACATGGTTCCTCGTATGCCCAGATGGGTTTTGGGAATAATGTCGGTATAGCCCATACCCGGCAGACTGATTTCAATACCGCAGAAGGCATCTCGTCTTGTCATGAGAGAGGAGATGACATTGGCATTGGAGAAAACAAGTTCAGCCTTGGTGTCATAGAGTTTTGAGGCTGAGGAAGCATTTTCCGAATCCGGTGTGTTGGCATTGCCAAGGATGCAGAGAGTATTTTCTGCTTGAAGCTCAGATAGCAGGTCAGTCATTTTAACCTGGAGATAGGCTGGGTAAGCCTCTTCGTAAGCGACGCATTCAGGGGTCATGCCCAGATATTCGCCCATGAACCTGGTGTAACTGTAGGCCATGGAAAGAGAACCCTCCACAGCAAATGTCACACCTTTTGGCAAGCCAAAACTGGTGTAGATCTGATTGACCTTGTACCAGACCGTACCTCTGGCCTGCTCAAGTTCTGTGATGATAGATGAAATATCCACATCCAGACGAGCGCTTATCTCTTCAAATAATCTTTCAGTCGCTTCGAATCCGATAGGGGGACCATCGCAGACATAATATGGAGTGCCATAGGTTTCTTCCAGATACCTGGCTGTTTCCAGCGCCATATCCGGATGGATGACGATATTTAAATCCGCCCTAGGCATGGCTTTTATTTCTTCAAGAGAGCAGCCGGAGAAGAGACAGCAGTTGACCTTGACGCCACATTTCTCGAAGAGACGCACCAGTTCCTCACGATCCCCGGCGGCATAGCGATGCCAGATGGAAAGACCGAGGAGGTTGATGGATTTGGGGAGAGAGGTTGACATAATTCCAAAACCATCGCTGTTACCGTCTGTATTACTTTTTGAATTCATTATGGTGGAGGCCAATTCAGAAGGATTGGTTAACATAACACCTGAGAGTTGCTTCAGCATATTTATCGCAGCAGCTTCATAACCCCAGGCATAACTTTCTGAGAAACCGGGAGATTCGATGTGAACCGTCAGTTTATCCGGCAGGACCTTGCCGGTAAGTTCCTTCAGATTGTCCCCAATCAGGGAAGCACCGGGAGAATTCACCACCACAAAGAGGTCAAAATTTACGTGATCCCGGATATAACGCATGGCTTCCTCAACCTTGTCGGCAGAGCCATAGACATAATCGTAGGTGTCCAGATAAGTGCATGGCACCTGGGACTGGCGGAAGAACCAGTCATTCATGTAGTTATAGTCCACCTCAACTTTTCGACCGTCCTCCGTCACAGGCAGATACAGGGGCGGACGATCCATCAGGAAATGGGAGGTGGTACTGTGATAGAATTTGCAGCCCATGGGCCCATTCAGCAAAACGATGACATTGCGGATGCCTTCCACGCCGAACAAAATGCCGGTCAGGCTGTCAGCGCTGATACATTTCGAAGTATTTCCGATCATTCATCCAACCTCCTTCCCTACGTTTTCCAAGTAAATCCGCCCATCTCTTCACGATAGCTAAGCCGGAATTGAAGCCGGCACAAGGTGTCATGGGCATCACATCTTTCACATAGTCCCCATCTGTGACAGGTGGCGTGAAGTTGGAGATGACGATGTCCGGATCGAGAGGATTGATCTCGTCGTAGAGATTGGTCCAGTTAAAGTTCTCGTCGATGGGATATTTCTCCGGTGTGTCAGAAATCTGAATCTCCTGATGCAAATAGTTGACCACACCGATCTTAACGATTTCCACGCCAATGTAATCCAGGGCTTCCAGCAGATAATCGATGTTGGCATTGATGGTGGTGAGCACCAGTCGCTTGCCTTTCAGCATGGGCCGCAGCTTTCGAAGCTCCTGCCTATAACGTTCTTCTTCCTCTTTAATAATGCCGGGAACCATTTCTTTGCATCCGAAAAACTCAGCGATTTCATAAAGAAATGCTGCGGTCTGCTTTGCCCCAACCGGGAATGAATGGGAGGCAAATGTGCAGCCGTATTTGTTTTCAAGCCATTTTTCCAAAGCACGACCATCCGGCGTGTCATCGGCCAGAATATTAAGCGGAGCCCGCAGGAAATGCCGCATCTCATCTACAGTAGCATCCCCCAGGAAACGGCAATTGACCCGGATGCCCATTTTCCCAAGCAGTTCTTTAATTGTTTTATAGTTGATGGTGTGGTTGAAGGATACACCAGTTT
>JAGHUB010000269.1 GCA_018065025.1 Candidatus Equihabitans merdae | reverse complement strand
TGGAAAATGGCATTACTTTCGACGGCGCCATTGGTGTGTCGGCAGGAGCTGCTTTCGGCTGTAATTTTAAGTCTAAACAGATCGGCCGCCCCCTTCGTTATAATAAGAAATATTGCAAGGACTGGCGTTATTGCTCCATGAAGTCTCTTTTACTGACAGGGGACCTTTTCGGAGCTAAGTTCTGTTATCATGATATCCCTATGCGCTTGGATCCATTTGATAATGAAACTTACGTAGCCAATCCCATGCCCTTCTATCTGGTGGCAACCAATGTTGAGACCGGTCGTGCCGTTTATCATGAAGTAAAGACCGGTATAGGTCGTGATCTGAAATGGTTCCAGGCCTCTGCTTCTATGCCTGTGGTGTCCCGTCCGGTTGAGATCGATGGTCATTATTATATGGATGGCGGCACAGCTGACAGCATCCCTCAGAAGTATTTTGAGAGCATCGGCTATACCCACAATGTGGTTATCCTAACCCAGCCAAAAGGCTATGTGAAGAAGCCCGGCAAGAATCAGTCGGCTATGAAGCTGATGCTTCGCAAGTACCCCAAGCTTTGGGAAGCTCTGGAAAGCCGTCCCCAGGTCTACAATGAGACCTTGGCTTATATCGAAGCTGAAGAGGCTGAGGGCAAAACCTATGTGGTTCGTCCCCCTGAATCATTGGGCATCGGCCACACTTCCAAGGATCCCGATGAGCTGCAGAGAGTCTATGACATCGGCCGCAAAGTGGGAGAAGAGAAGCTGGAAGAAATTCGCGCATTTCTTGGAGAATAACAGATGATTAAGCTTATTGCTTTCGATTTAGACGGCACTTTGCTGACTTATGATAAACATGTCACCGATAGGACAAGACAGACCCTGGCCAAAGCAGCAGCGGCGGGGATCGAATGTGTTCCCATTACGGGACGTCCCTATAGTGCTCTTCCTGCAGAAGTCCTTGACCTGCCCGGTGTCAATTATGTGGTGGCAGCCTCCGGTGCTGATATCCGTGATAATCGCAGCGGGGAAATATTGAAGAAGGACCTGATCGACAAGAATCTGATCGTAGAGATCCTGACTCTCCTGCGGAACAATGGCTATGTCACCATGGCCTTTATGGACAGCCGGGGTTATGTTGAAAAAGAAGATTTCAAGAAAGCTCTTGATTGGGCACTGGATGGGCCCTTCCGTGAGTATTTTCTTAAAAACCGTACCCCGGTAGATGATCTGATCGGTATGGTGCGGGATTATCCCGAGGATATTGAAAAGTTCACGGTCAATCTGCCCAAGGATGA
>JAGHUB010000402.1 GCA_018065025.1 Candidatus Equihabitans merdae | reverse complement strand
TACAGCAGGCCGCCGACACCATTGGAGGTCTCTGTTGGTGAGGCCATGATATCGGGATAGATATTAACCAGAAGCATGCCGAAAGCAATCGGAAGCAGAAGGAGCGGTTCATAACCCTTTGCAATAGCCAGGTACAGGAATACGCAGGCTACAACGATCATCAGGTAGTTGCCCCATGTCAGATTGAAGAAGGCTGTCTGGTGCAAGAGATTATATAATGTATCTGCAATAGACATTTAGTTACCCTCCTGTGAAAGACAGGTTAGTTCATGGAAGCCAGAAGGTCACCTGCTTCAACAGGATCGCCGACTGCTTTGTTGAAACCGGCGATTGTGCCATCTTCCGGAGCAACAACCGGAATTTCCATCTTCATAGCTTCAAGAATGATGATCTCGTCACCCTTCTTAACGGCATCGCCAACGTTGGCAACGATCTTGAAGATCTTACCGGCAACTGAAGAAGTAACTTCGATACCACCTGCTGCGGCTGCGGGAGCCGGAGCAGCTGCGGGAGCAGCAACAGGAGCAGCTACGGGAGCGGCTGCCGGGATAGCGGCGGGAGCTGTGGAAGCACCTTCTTCGACTGTGACGCTGTAAGCAGTACCATTAACAGTAATTGTATAAGTTTTCATTATTGTATCCTCCTAGAATATCTGGCTTCAGCGCCATTTGTTGGAATCTAATCTCTTGATAGAACGGACGACGAATCCGTCTGTTGATGTGCCTTCAGCTGCAGCGATAGCGGCAGCAATAACGGCGATCAGCTGGCTGTTATCAACAGCGGCCGGAGCCGGAGCGGCAACAGGAGCTGCCTTAGGAGCCGGAGCGGCTTCTTTCTTTTCGACTGTTTTCTTCTTGGGAGCACTTGCCTTGTTGACCAGTGTAAAGCTGGAAATGATGAGGCAAAGCAGGACGAGCATGAAGAATACGATAAGCAGACCAACAACGATGTTGCCGCCGGCATTAGCCATCTTCTGTCCCAGTGTCAGGGATGAGTCATCCTGATAGTCATCAAGGCCTGTGGAAACCGGAGTCATCTGACCGTTATAGTTGATAGTCAGAACCATCGGTTCGTCATCTTCGCCTGTGATCTTAATACGGGCTGAATACTCTCCTTCTTTTTCAGAGGCTTCAATAACTTCTGCGTCGATGATTGCGCCATGATCGGCTTCGAAAGCTTTCCATCTGTTCAGGAAAGAATTGTCGAAAGTCGGGTTAGCGATGGATGAGCCCTGTGAAAGATAAAACTCAACAACATCGGCAGTATAGGTTGTCAGCAGACTTGCGAAAGAGTTTTCAGTGATACTCTTCAGGGATTCAAGGTTAGCTTCATGAATCTCTTCTCTGGCGATGGCTTCCTTTTCAGCAGAAGTCAGCTCACCACTGCAGCCTGTAAGAACCATCATACCCATCAGAAGTGAAAGCAGAAGCACACTGATTTTTTTCAAATGTTTCATACTTCAGTCACCTTTCTCAGATAGATGCATGTTTCTTGTCAGGACGCATCTCACGTTTGGTATAGAGCATATCCAGAGCACCGATCAGATACTTACGTGTATCGGCCGGTTCAATGATAGTATCAACATAACCACGAGCGGCAGCGGAATTAACGTTCTGCTGCAGAGCCTTAAATTCTTCAGCACCCTTCTTGATGGTTTCGGCATCGCTGTCAGCATACATGATCTTAGCAGCAGCGTTGGCATCCATCATACCGATTTCAGCTTTGGACCAGGCATAAACCATATCAGCACCGATGGCCTTGCTGCCCATCAGGATGTAAGGTGTGCCGTAAGCCTTACCGGCGATAAGAGTAACCTTCGGAACAGTTGCCATAGCATAAGCATTGACCAGAGCGGCAGAATTGTCAGCCATAGTCTTTTCTGTGCAGGGGCACTGACCGAACTTTTCTGTGTTGACCAGTGTGACAACCGGAATGCTGTAAGCATCACAGAAACGGATCATAGAAGCGATCTTCTTGGCATCGCTTGACTTCATTTCCTTGGAGTTGTTGGCGATAGCACCGACAGTCTCACCATTCAGACGCATAAAGCCTGTTACTGTACCCTTGGCATAACCCTTTTTAACTTCTGTGAAGATACCGTTATCGGCGATCATAGCCAGAGCAAGGGACATATCCTTAAGGTTTTCAATGTTTGTAACAGCACGGTTGGGATCATCGTTTGTGGGAACGATTTCGCCGTTGACTTCATTGTTGCCCGGAAGCATAGCGATAAGAGCACGCATATTAGCGAAGATCTCAGCTTCTGTACCGATGAAATCGGCTTCTCCTGTGCCGAAGCGGAAATCAGCAGAGGCTGTATCGCACTTATCAGTTTTATTTTCGCAGCATACAGCATCCGGAGCGTTCAGGAACAGACGACCTTTGGATGTTTCAACATATGTGAAATCTGAAAGGGCTGTTACGATGGACATACCGCCGCCGCATGTGCCGAAGACAGCTGTGATCTGGGGAATAACACCTGATGCAAGGGCTTCGCACTTCATAACGGCACCCATAGCGTTAAGGGCATCTGTTGATTCTTCCAGACGAACACCACCGCAGTCGATGAGACCGATAACCGGAGCGCCTGTCTTCATGGCCAGTCTGTAAAGACCGGTGATCTTACGGGCATGCATTTCACCGATAGTACCATTAAGAACAGATGAATCCTGTCTGTATACGTAACCCAGATTGCATTCTTCTGTACCATAACAGGTTATACCGACTTCCGAGGGTT
>JAGHUB010000371.1 GCA_018065025.1 Candidatus Equihabitans merdae | reverse complement strand
TTGATATTGTAAGCGGTAAATACGCCAAGGTTAATGCCAAGGTGGCGGAAGAGTTGGATACCGAAGCTATGGTTTTCTATCGCCCCTTCCCCCTGCGGTCCATCACCGTCAAAGACCTGGGCCTTTATATGTACGAGTCTCTGAATTTCAGTGACTTCGTCTGGTATTTCCTGGCTTTGGCTATCGTGACAGCCTTAGGTATGTTGATGCCTAAGATTAATCACATGCTCTTTTCAGATGTGGTGGATTACGGCAGTACCCAGCTTCTGCTGGCGGTCATGGTCTTCATGGCTTGTATCACCATTTCCACCCAGCTTTTTGGAACTATTAAGGAAATATTCCAGACCAGAATCAATACCAAATTGAACCTGTCAGTTCAGGCGGCTACCATGATGCGTATTCTGTCCCTGCCTACAGATTTCTTCAGAGAGTATACCGCCGGTGAATTGAAGGCCAAGGTTCAGCAGATGAATCAGCTGTGTTCATTACTGGTAAATGCCATTTTCACCACAGGTTTTACCGGATTATTCTAACTGGTCTATATCACTCAGATCGTTCATTATGCTAAGGCTTTGGTATGGCCGGCTATCCTGGTGACGGCAGTGTCATTGATCTTCAGCATCATCACAGCTGTAGCCCAGATGCGTAACAGCAAGAAGATCATGGAACTGAATGCCAAGGAACAGGGCATGGTATACTCCATGATCACCGGTATTCCGAAGATTCGTTTATCCGGTTCCGAGAAGCGCGCTTTCGCCCGTTGGGGCAAGCTTTATGCCAAGGAAGCCTCAGCTATGTATGAGCTTCCGGTGGTGCTGAAATACAATGCCGTCATTACTTTGACCATTGGCCTCATCGGCACTTTGGTTATGTATTATGCAGCTGTTAAGAGTCATGTCAGCGTGGCAGATTACTATGCCTTTACATCTGCTTATGCTTATCTGTCCACAGCTTTTGGTGCCTTGGCAGGTATCGCACAGACCACGGCAGCCATTAAGCCTATCCTGGAAATCATTGATCCGGTGCTGAAGGCTCAGCCTGAAGTGGCAGAGGATAAGGAAGTGGTTACCAGACTGTCCGGCAGAATCGAGTTGTCTCATGTTACCTTCAGTTATCCCGGCAGTGACCAGAAGATTTTGGATGATATCAGCTTGAAGATTCGTCCCGGTCAGTATGTGGCTGTGGTAGGTAAGACCGGCTGTGGTAAGTCCACCCTGCTTAGATGTCTCCTTGGTTTTGAGTCACCCCAGAAAGGTGCCATTTACTATGATGGTAAAGATATGACTCGGCTGGATCTGCGGTCACTCCGCCGTAAGATTGGTGTTGTTCTGCAAAATGGCAAGCTGGTCAATAATGATATTTTCTCAAACATTACCATCGCAGCACCTTGGCTGAAATTGGATGATGCCTGGGAAGCAGCGGAGATTGCTGGTATTGCGGACGACATCCGGGAAATGCCTATGGGCATGCAGACTATTGTCCAGGAAGGCTCCGGTGGTATCTCAGGCGGTCAGCGTCAGCGCATCATGATCGCCAGAGCAGTGGCTCCAGACCTAAGATTCTCTTCTTGGATGAAGCCACTTCAGCCTTGGACAACATTACTCAGAAACATGTGTCTGATGCCATGGGTAAGATGAAGTGTACACGAATCGTCATCGCCCACCGCCTGTCCACTATTCGCCAGTGCGACAGAATCCTGGTATTGGATAAGGGCAAGATTGTGGAAGACGGCACCTTCGACCAGCTGATACAGAACGGTGGTTTCTTTGCTGAGTTGGTTGAACGGCAAAGAGTTTAAGTACAGTATCGTTCAGATTGAGTTTAAGCGGATGGTCTGATGGTTCAGATGGACGTTTGGTTGTTCATCCATTGGGGTTACATTGATGTCGGATCAACTTGAAAAGTGCCTGAAGAATACAGTGAGATTCTTGCCGACAAGAGTAGGGATTTGAGTTTGATTGATAAGTTACAAGAGGTTAGTGGTCATGGGTTTGGATAAGGAGTTTGGTAAGCGTGTTTGGAAGAAGGTTAAAGAGACCTTCGTCACAGACCAGGTATTTATCGAAAATGAATACAAGACCAATCTGTTTGTGGCCAAGATTCTGCTGCTGATGGCAGC
>JAGHUB010000061.1 GCA_018065025.1 Candidatus Equihabitans merdae | reverse complement strand
GGAAGAGGACCTATATTCAGAGGGCCTTGTGAGGCCCAGGCCGGCATTAAGCCCCTTACAGGGGCAGAGGAAACCACCAGCTGAGCTGGTGGTTATGATTTTGTTTTTAATGCTTATACTTCTTTGGCCAGGAAGCAATATTCGTACTTGGTTTTGAATCCAAGAGACTGATAGAGGTTCTTGGCGGGGGCATTGTCTGACAGGCACTGAAGATAGGCATATTTTGCTCCGGCCTTTCGACCTTCCACCAGGAGAGTGGAGACAATATCTCTGGCCATATGACGTCGGCGGTAGGATGGATTGACATGAATGGCATAGACGCCGATGTAGTCACGATCCAGGATACCAAGGCCGGTGGCGATGACTTTCTCATGGTCAGTGATGGAAATGGCAATCTGATTCTTGGGAATGGCCGCATACATAGAAGGAACGATGCGGCGATGCACAATATTATCTGTATGATTCAGATCAAACAAACCCTGAAGCCAGGCGTAAGAAACCTGGTTTTCAATGGTCAGATCATTTTCAGGATGGGCAGTAATGCCTTCCAGATTGCAGACCATGACATCTGTGGGACGCAGGATACCGTAACCTCTGGATTCCAGTTCTTCTTTTAAGAGCGGATTAGTGAGAGGTGTGCTTTTGAAAATGCAGGGAGTCTGCCAGCGGTGGTAGATACGTTCACAATAGTCCACCTTTTCAGGGATGGGCAGCGAAGAAAGTCCGATCTCTTCAACACAGTTGGTACGGCAGGTATAGTAATAGGAAAAACGAAGAATCCATCCGTCATACATCTGCATCTGGTGAGAAGGCCAGGCGTTAAGGGAAAGATCTTCGATAACTTTGATTTCATTAAGGTCCATATGAAGGCTCCTTGAAGGTGTTTCTTCTATATTATATAGGAAGATATAGAATACAAAGTAGAGTACAGGATAGTGGACGGTTTGTCAAAGAAATAATTCAAAAAGATTGTTTAGTTAAGTTAACGATGATAGAATAAAACAGAATACGGATACTATATCCTTAATAAGGAGCTAAACATGGCTAAGGTTTTGAGATTTATCGTCAATATTTTCCTGATCGTTACGATCTTGGGTGCGGTAGTGATTCTGGTTCCGCCACTGCTTGGTGTTACCACAACTATCGTGGATACAGAAACCATGGACACCAACCTTCCGCTGGGATCCATCACTTATTCCAAAGACATATCTGTAGCAGATATTCAGCCCGGTGATAAGATCCTCAAGGAGACCAGTACCTCTACTTATCTGTATGTTATTCAGTCCGGCGATCTTGCCAAAGGTACTTATCAGGCTATTAACGGTACAAAGGCCAATGCCGAACCTGAAGAGATTGTTCTTAGAAACAACGTATCCCGCGTGGTGCTGACCATTCCCTTCATCGGCTATGTTCTGGTAGCTATGCATAGCATGGAAGGTCTGATTATCATCGGTTTGGTTCTGATCTTTATGATCGTCCTCTTCATTTTGTCTGAACTTTGGAAGAAAGATGATGACTATGATGATGAAGACGAAGATGATGAATATGACGATGATGAGTACGATGATGAGACTGAAGCAGACGTTGTAGACATCAAGAACAAGGGCAAGAATATGAGCCGCAAGGATCGCAAGGAAGCGAAGAAGCAGGCTGCCCTTAAAGAAAAACAGCGGGCGAAGAAAGCTAAAGAACAGGCTAAACAGGAGAAACGTGAAGCCAAGCGTGCCAAGAAGCAGGCTGCTTACGACGAAGAGTTCGAAGCTTTCTATGCAGATGGTACTAAGGACGAAGAAGAGGCCTGGACAAGACCTGTTTATGTTGAAGAATCTGATGATGTACTTCCTGTCAGACAGTCTGAACCTCAACTTTCAGAGACAGGAACACTGTTGGATACCAGAGAAATCGAACTTCGTGAACTGGAAGCTCAGCTTGGTATCGTAAAAGAAGAGGCCCCTGTTGAAGTATCTGAAGAT
>JAGHUB010000446.1 GCA_018065025.1 Candidatus Equihabitans merdae | reverse complement strand
TTTCAGATCTATTGATGCTACAACATCCACCAAGACCCGTATTTCATATGCCTACGATATCCGGATCTTTTTCCAGTTCCTTCAGACATCGAATCCCTTATATAAGAATCATGAACTTAAGGATTTCACCATCGATGATCTGGACCGCGTAAATGCCCGTGATCTTGAGGAATACATGGAATACTTAAAACTGTATGATTCCAAGGCTTCAACGGCTTCTGAGGCCTCTGAAGGCTCCACACGAGCCCTTAGCAACGGTGAAACCGGTCTTAAGCGTAAAATGTCCGCATTAAGAAGCTTTTATGCCTATTATTTCCGCCAGGAAATGATCAAGACTAACCCTACAGTTCTTGTAGAGATGCCTAAAGTCCATGAAAAAACAATTGTTCGATTGGAGACTGATGAGATAGCTTTGCTGCTAGATCATGTTGAACATGCAGGCGATACCTTAACCGGTCAGGCCAAAGCCTATTATGAAAAGACAAAAGAAAGAGATCTGGCATTGATTACTCTCCTGCTTGGAACAGGTATTCGAGTCTCTGAATGTGTTGGTTTGGATGTGGAAGACATTGACTTCAAGAACAACGGCATCCGTATCGTTCGAAAAGGCGGAAACGAAGCCATCGTATACTTTGGAGATGAAGTAGAAGCAGCTCTTAGAACATACCTGGATCGACGTGCAGGCATCACACCTTGTGTGGGACACGAACATGCTCTCTTCTACTCTACTCAGCGTAAGCGCATGACTGTTCGATCTGTTGAGAATCTTGTAGAGAAATATGCCTCACAGGTGACCACTACAAAGCATATAACGCCCCATAAGCTGCGAAGTTCCTATGGCACGGCACTTTATCAGGAGACAGGCGATATTTACCTGGTAGCCGACGTATTGGGCCACAAGGACGTCAATACGACCAGACGTCACTATGCAGCCATGTCAGACCAAAGACGTCGTCAGGCAGCCTCAGCTGTGAAGCTTCGCGAGGATAA
Organism: Candidatus Equihabitans merdae; assembly: GCA_018065025.1. Classification (GTDB taxonomy): domain Bacteria; phylum Bacillota; class Clostridia; order Lachnospirales; family Lachnospiraceae; genus Chordicoccus; species Chordicoccus merdae. The sequence continues at coordinate 3,816 of JAGHUB010000446.1, read as the reverse complement.
TTGAAAGGATTATAAGGAATATATTCTATGAAAAAAACACTAATCGTAACTGCTGTAGTCATGTTATCTCTACTGATTCCAACGGGCTGCGCCGGCGGTAAAGACAATCGTCAAGGCGATCTGTCTTCTTCTGTCGAATCCGTCATTTCAGAAACAGATGATACTAAAGTTGAAGGTAATTCTATGGACTCAAGTATGACAGATAGCGATGATGCAGATATGGAAGCCAACGCAACTCTAGGCCATAAGCAGATTTCTCAGGAAGAAGCTCATGACATGATGTTCGATTTCCAAAGTAATTACATCATTGTGGATGTTCGCACTCCTGAAGAATACCATGAATGCCATATCTGTGATGCTATCTGCATTCCCAACGAAACCATCACTGACCAGATGCCGGCAGAATTGCCGGATAAAGACCAGATTATCTTGATCTATTGCCGTAGCGGTAACCGCAGCAAACAAGCTGCAGAGAAACTTGCAGCTATGGGTTACACCAATGTCTATGAATTTGGTGGGATCAATACATGGGAATACGAAACCATCAACACCCAAGAAGAACAAGCCTATAAGAATGAATCAGTAAGTTCAGATATGCGATAACAACATATAGCCGCCAACTTGTCAGGGTTGGGCGGCTATTTCTCTATCTTGATATATTTAATTTAACATAAACTAAAAGCCGGTCGCATATCTTCAATCTGATTGCGAGATAAACCATATCTTGTCGCCAGCTTTATCCAGTTTTCTCTTACAATTGTCAAGATTTCATCTGCCATTCTTCGAGCATTCGCTTCTGATATACCGAAACGCGGAGCTGTTTTTATAACCAAATCAAGGTTAATCCTATTATCTACTTCATCAACAAGAAGTGACAGTTCATCACCATATGGCATTGGATTTACATCATAAAGAGGTGACAATTCCCATCCATTTTTCTTAAGCATGAAAGCGTGATTTCTAAGATGATCGTCTGTATTTGTAACAGCCATATTGAAAACAATTCTTCTCCAAAGCTCAATTAAATCTGCTTTAGGAGATGCACCATTTGATTTTATAAAGCCTACTATATCAAGATAACTTGTTCCATCTGAGGCAGATGCCCCGTCTGTTTTACCAAGAAGGGTCATAGCAGATGCAAAATGAACTCTCTTTTCGCCATCACGATCAAAACGCTTAACAAGGAATGTGCTACCAAGATTTGAGAACTTTTCTAATTTGGACTCAGGTACTTTCAATCCACACATTTTTGCCATATCATGGGTTACCTTTTCCCATGCACCTGTATCATTCTCGTCATGTTTTGAGGGAAACTTTGCAATCCATAGTTGCCCACTTGTGTCAACAACAGTTGCTTTTGGTCTTGCCCCACCCAATGATGAACCAGGTTTTATTAATTGATTCAACCATTTTTCGGAAAGTCCTACATCATCATTTTCAAAGCCTCTGGAAGCTTCTTCCAAAGTACGTAGTGTAGCCCAGGGAGGTGCAGCTGTGTCCACATCATCTGAAAGGAATGGACCTTCAATATCATCTTTAAATCGGATACCACCCATACGAGTTTCATCGTATACACCAAGAAGATAATCGCTATCATAAAGCTTTCGTGGCTTTCTACCTTCTTTCTGAGCCAGTATTCGTTCCCGTTTATTCATTAAAACGCGACCCCACCTATCCGGAGAAGCATCAGCAAACAAGCCAAAAATGCTTTTTCCGGAAGGATACTGTCTTCCACGAAATGGCAAAAGATCAGGATCAAGAATGGCAGACAAATGATTTTGCTTTAGCCATTCATTTTCATATTCAAAAGAATAAGACTCGTTACCCTTGATGACATCTACATATAACTTACCAATCAATGTCGGAGCATCCATACTAAAGTCGTCATAAACGTAAATCGTCTTCTGACTAACTGACATTAATCTTTCCTCCTGGTTGCTCTCTTACGAGTCATAAGATTTAAATCTTGCAGCTTTCTTCCCATCTCATCATCTTGAGCAATTAGTAATAAATCTCTATCCATGTTATTTAAGGCATGAAGCACAGCCGCGTAGATTCCCATGGCAACTGCCGGATTACCATTCTCAACTTTCCATAATGAAGAACGACTGATTCCGGCTCTTTCTGCTACTAACTCAACAGATAGATCTCGACGAAGACGTGCCAGTTTGATTTGTTCCCCCATAGTCTTAAGAATATCCTCAGTTCCGGGTACTATATTGTATGCTGCTTTTTTCATAGTCGATTCGCTTATTCTTAATTCTGCTTAGCATAAGTATCACGTGTTGCGTTTTCTATTCTAGACATTATAGAGTTTAAAGTCAATAATAGAAAACACAAACAAAAAAAATACAGTCTGAGAGATGTCCATAATCAAGTCAATACAGGGTTAAACGGCTATTTCTCTGTCTTGGAATATTTATTTTTATAACTCTGCAACGATTTCAGAAACAGCTACCAATGCAGCTTCACCACTGATGGCTTTTCTACCGTTCCCAAGCTATTCACAATGGAGCTAGCCACCTCGTTTTGAGTCCTGATAGGCTTCTATTTCTTTTTTATTAAGCTCACTTGACCAGTAATCAGCAATCTGGCAGTGTGCAGAACCGCAGACCGGATCTTCCGCTATGGCAAGTTTCGGGCAGAAGCTTCTTGAAACGCAATCTGTTTCACTACCTCTGGCTGTTGCATTCTGAATACGTCCCGGAATGCTTGTCAGTAAAGTTTGATCTGGTTTCATTTGGCGAACCTGATTCTCATTTTCAAATACGCAGACAAGATCCAGGCCTAACACGGCTTTAATGGGTCTGACACCATATGCCTTTTCCATCTCATCTGTTACCGGGATTTCTTCCAACTCATAGGTTGGGAAGTTCATCTCATAACGACCATTCTTCTTTTGAATGATCAGCTCGCCGCTAAGTGTATTAAAGCGAACTTCATCACTGTCTTTTTCGTAATAATTCAGGATAACATATGATGATGCCAGTGTTGCATGACCACAAAGTTCAACTTCGGTCCCCGGTGTAAACCATCTAAGATGATAGCCCGCCTCCTCCTTAACGATAAATGCCGTTTCTGACAGATTGTTTTCCATGGCAAGTTTCATCATAGATTCTTCGGAAGGCCATGACTCCATCACACAAACGGCAGCCGGATTTCCTGAAAAAGGTTTATTTGTAAATGCGTCAACTATATACTGCTTCATATTCTTTATCTACATCCTTTTCAAAATATTGTTAGTTTGTTTGGTGAAAAACATAGCCTTACTTCAATCGGTTTAAAAACCATTTTGAATAGAAAGCAGGAATATCTGTTCTCATGCCAGTCTGAATAATCATCTATCTATGTAACTCCCATATATCTACGATACGCAGCCTCATATCTATAGCTTTGACTTTTTAACCATACCATGTATAATGTAAGTACAAAAGGCAATACCGATAGACGGTTTGCCCTACAGGTTAATTAATTCTTTAAGAAAAAGAAGTAATCAATCCTCGGCCAGGCGATTACTTCTTTTTCTTATGTTCTTTTCCATAGGCTACGCCTAAAGAAAAACAAGTCATTCCAAACGTTACTATGGCAAGGAATGTTTCTACTGTCATAAGAATAGCCCTCCTTTTCTCCGATTTTTACAAAAGTTAACGGGTGATCCAGAGGGTACCGCCCTCACTAGTTTGAGGGAACCGCCTACCGTATATATAAGGCATTGCCTTTTGCACATTATATTATATCGAATATCTGTTCGATTATCAACCATAGAATAAGCGAAGCATCCTTTATGTTTAAAGACGCTTCGCTTATTGGTTTAAT
>JAGHUB010000049.1 GCA_018065025.1 Candidatus Equihabitans merdae | reverse complement strand
ATCGCCGGTATGTTCCTGGCTCCCTTCGGTATGCTGATCGCTAAATGGTCAACTCTGAAAGCATCTATCGATGAGACCAACATCCTGATGGTTCTCTTCATCTGCTTCGGTTCTGCCACAACAGCTTTCTACTGGACTAAGTGGATGGGCAAACTGCTGAACAGATCTGAAATGGCTCCGGTTCACGACATCACCAGAAACAACGAGATGGTTTCTCTGGTTATCCATACTGTTCTGATGATTGGTCTGTGCCTGCTGTATCCGCTGATCTCAGGTACCTTCGTTGCTCCGCTTGGCAATGACCTGTTCGGTGTCAGCGGCGACGTTCTTGCTCCGGCTCTGATGCTTCTGCTTACAGTTATCATCTGTGCCGTATTTGCTATTCCCTTCATCGGTTTCCTGTATGCCAAGAACATTAAGACAAACCGTAAGCTGTCTTATGTCAGCGGTATCAATGCCGGTGATAACAAGCACTTCATCGATTCTATGGGTGAACTTAAAGAGATGCATATCCCCAGCTTCTATTTCCAGAGTATCCTTGGTGACCAGAAGCTTATGGTTCCCAGTCAGGTGATCGCACTGGCCGCCCTGATTATTATGATTGTTATGGTGATTGGAGGTGCAGTGGCATGACTGAGTTAACAATGAGATTTATCTGGGCTATCGGTTTCGTTATCCTGGCCCCCTTCCTGGGTGGTCTTCTGGAAGGTCTTGACAGAAAGATTTCCGCCCGTATGCAGCGTCGTATCGGTCCGCCCGTTGTTCAGCCCTTCTATGATGTTCGTAAGCTGATGAACAAGCAGTACATCATCGTTAACAGAGGTCAGAACCTTCTGATCCTGTCTTACATGATTCTGATGATTCTTACAGGCGCTATGCTCTTTGGCGGTACAGACCTGCTGCTTTGCTTCTTTGTTCTGGCTACAGCAGCTACATTCATGTATTTTACAGCTGTTCTGACAGGTTCTCCTTACGGCACAATGGCCGGTTCTCGTGAACTGGTTCAGATGATGGCTTATGAACCGGCTGTTCTGCTGACATGTATCGGTTTCTATCTGGCCTGCGGCAGCTTCCGTGTCTTTGATATCGTCAATTCCGATACCATGCTGATCACAAAGCTTCCCGGCTTCTTCGTTGCCTATGTCTTCATCCTGACCATCAAGATGCGTAAGTCACCCTTCGACAGCAGTGCTTCACATCATCCCCACCAGGAACTGGTTCAGGGTATCAAGACAGAACTTGGTGCCAAGAACCTGGCTATCTTCATCGTTACAGAATGGTATGAAAATATCTTCCTGCTGAGCATTGTCGGTCTGTTCTTCATTACAAAGAATCCGCTGAGTATCATCGTAGCTCTGATGGCTATGTTTATCGTATACTTCCTGGAAATCCTGATCGATAATTCCAGTGCCCGTGTAAAATGGACATTGATGCTGAAGATGACATGGATCGTAACACTGGTTTTTGCTGGTGTTAACCTGCTGATCCTGATGCTGCTGAAATAAGGAGGCGAATATGGGTAAAGTTAAAAATTCACCGTGGCTGCTCCATTATGACGGCAGCAGCTGCAATGGTTGCGATATTGAAGTTCTGGCTACACTGACACCGCTCTACGATGCAGAGCGTTTCGGTATTGAAAACACAGGTGACCCCATGCAGGCTGATATCCTGCTGATTACAGGTGGTATCAATACACAGAACCAGGAAGTCGTCAGACAGCTCTACAATCAGATGCCCCGTCCTAAGGTCGTCGTAGCTGTTGGTGTCTGTGCCTGCACAGGCGGCGTCTTCAAAGATTGCTACAACGTTCTGGGCGGTGCTGACAGCACAATTCCGGTTGATATCTATGTTCCCGGTTGTGCCGCCAGACCCCAGGCTATCATCGATGGTATTGTAAAGGCTGTTGAACTCTTCCAGAAGCGTTCTGACCGTCATGACCGTTATGAGATTGAACAGAAAGAAGGAGGCAATGCTAATGGCTGAAGTAATCCATCCGGAAGATGAGCTTCGTGTGATCGATTGGAACCTTCTCCTGGAAACTGCCATGGAGATGAAAAATGCCGGTCTGCGTTTGTCTCAGGCCTGTGTTTCTTATGTAGCCGGTAAATACGAACTGGTCTATTCCTTCGTCAACGATGAAACTTACAAACTGACAAATGTCAAAGTCATCATGGAAACAACTGATTGGATCCCCTCCATCTGTGCTTTCTATCCCTACGCTCTTTTCTATGAAAATGAAATGAAGGAGCTTTACGGTGTAGATGTCCGCATGATGGAAGGTACCGACCTTAACAACAAGTTGTATCGTATCCGTGAAACCACACCGCTTTTGCCGAAGGAGAAAAAATAATGGGAAAAAGAAAAGTTGTGCCCTTTGGCCCGCAGCATCCGGTACTGCCTGAACCGATTCATCTGGATCTGGTCATGGAAGACGAGAAGATCCTTGAAGCCGTTCCCAATATCGGTTTTGTTCACCGCGGTCTGGAAGGCCTGATCGAAAAGAAAGACTTTAATGAACTGATCTATATCGCTGAAAGAACCTGTGGTATCTGTTCTTATCAGCATGGTATGGGTTATACAGAAACACTGGAACAGATCATGGGTGTTGAGATCCCGGATCGTGCCAAGTTCCTTCGTTCCACATGGAGTGAACTGGGCCGTCTTCATAGCCACCTGCTGTGGCTTGGTCTGCTGGCTGATGGTTTCGGTTTCGAATCTCTCTTCTATGAATGCTGGAGAATTCGTGAGAAGATCCTTGATCTTCACGAACTGACCGTTGGTGCTCGTCTGATCTTCTCCGTTAATAAAGTCGGTGGTGTTTTGAGAGACATCACTCCGGAGATGCAGAAGACTATCCTGGAAACACTTGATGTGGTGGAAGAAGAAGTTAAGAACATTCAGAAGACATTCCTGTATGACTATTCCGTACAGTCTCGTCTGAAAGGTATCGGCGTTCTGTCACTGCAGCAGGTTCATGACCTGGGTTGTGCAGGTCCCTTCGCCAGAGCTTCAGGTCTTAACTTAGACATGAGAAAACTGGGTTACGATGCTTATCCCTACATCGATTTCGAACCCATTATCTCTACAGATGGTGACTGCTTCGCAAGATGTGACGTTCGTACAAGAGAAATCTTCCAGTCCATCGACATCATCAGACAGATCTTTGCCAAGATGCCGGAAGGCGATATCGCAGTACCGGTTAAGGGCATGCCCAATGGTGAAGCTACTGTACGTATCGAACAGCCCCGTGGTGAAGCTGTTTACTATGTCAAGGGCAACGGTAAGAAGCTCTTAGACAGAATGCGTATCCGTACACCAACCTTTGCTAACCTGCCTGGTCTTCTTGAGACCATGAAGGGTGCCGATCTGTCAGACGTACCTCTGCTGATTCTGTCCATCGACCCCTGCATCAGCTGCACAGAGAGATAAGACTTCTATATCGTCAAAGGAGATTAAAATATGGCTATTATGAATTTCGGGAAGACGATGCTGAAGAATCTCTTCCTTAAGCCGGTTACTGTTAACTATCCGGCAGAACCTGCCGTTTATCCGGAAGGTTCCCGCGGCCACGTAGAAATCGACGTGGATAAATGCATTTCCTGTACCATCTGTGCTATGAACTGCCCCTCAGATGCTCTGAAGGTAGATCGTCAGGCCGGTACATGGACTATTAACCGTTTCGACTGCATCGCTTGCGGTTACTGCGTTGAAAAATGTCCTAAGAAGTGCCTGAAGATGGTTCCGGGTTATCAGGAACCCATGGGTGAAAAGACAGAGGAAACCTTCCGTCGTCCGGAAGAAAGCATGGCTAAGGCAGCTAAACCTGCCAAACCCACAGTTACAGCTGCTCCTTCTACAGGTATCGTATCCACACACAATCACGTCAGCATCGACGTTAAGAAGTGTCTGGGCTGCGGCAAGTGCATGCGTAACTGCCCCAACGATGCTCTGGCTGTCGATCGTAAGGCCAAGACCTGGAGTATCAACCGCTCCAAGTGTATCACTTGCGGTCTGTGTATCGACAACTGCCCGACTAAGTGCATGACCATGGATCCCAATGATCCCGATAGCAATGGTATCGAGACATACGAGATCGAGCTGGCCCCCATCAAGAAGAAAGACTGATGTGTGTCGCAGCAACAGGTCTTGTTGTTGAAGTGATGGGCCGTGAGGCCCTGGTTGACTTCAACGGCAACCAGGTCAGGGCAAAAGCCGGTCTCGTTCAGGTTCAGCCCGGTGACCATGTATTGGTCCATGCCGGCTGTATCCTCCAGAAGATTTCCCAGCAGGAAATGCAGGAGATCCGTGAAATGGAAGCCTTGTTCGAGTAAATGGTTGTCGCAAGTGCAAGCCTTGATCAAATCAAAACAATAAGAAAGTGCCGAATCCTACCACACTGGTAGAGTTCGGCACTTTTTCACTTTCTCAGCATCTTCTTGAACAATCCTTCGCGAAGCATATTAGGCGCCATGGAAGAGGCGGTGCGGATACAGCAAGATGAGACGTAATCCGCGGCGGAGATAAAGCCACTTTCCTTCATATAGGCGAATAACTTACGCTGGGAGGCTGCATACTTGCTGCCTGAGCGGCGACGATACATATCGGAACCGGCTCTCATGGACAGAAGTCCTTCTTTGATGTTGTAGCCCTTGGCACCATTTTGCAGCATGCGGAT
>JAGHUB010000415.1 GCA_018065025.1 Candidatus Equihabitans merdae | reverse complement strand
ATCAGCGGAGACAGTTCCATCCTGCTTGTAAAGAGCGCACTGGATGGTGTCAGCTCCATCGTATTGGCAGCATCCATGGGCGTAGGTGTTCTGTTCTCATCTTTAGTCGTTCTGATCTATCAGGGTGGTATCAGCCTTTTGTCAGGGCTGCTTCAGCCTGTACTGATGACAGGTAATCTCATGAGCCAGCTGTGCATGGTAGGTTATGGTATCATCATTGCCATCGGTATCAACTTTGTGGCCACCACACGAATTAAAACGCTGAATATGCTGCCGGCACTTCTGGTGCCGCCCATCTGGATGGCTATCAAGTCAATCATCGGTATGTTCTGAATAATGCTAAACAACGAAAGAGGAGAGCTGTGATATCAGCTCTCCTCTTTATGTTGTGATGATACTAAGTTTATTATCTGCCCCATACGATGTTTGTAGCTGTTTCATCAGAAATCAGGGCGCTGCCACCGAAGATGTAGACTTCGTTGGTGTTCTGTGCCTGACAGAATTCCTTGGCTTCTTTGGTATTGTCATTGTCTACCAACAGAAGGCCGCTTAGCTGACGATATACCAGAGGACCTGCACAGAGACCGTCCGGGAAGTTCCAGGCGTATACCAGACCCATGGTGGTTTCATGTCCGTAGTAATTGTAGAATCTTTCGGCAATGAGTTTTGAGGTTTCAAAACGTGACTCACCGGCTAAACGGCTTGTTTTGGTATTGTGGCCGTCAGGCTCTATCAGTTCACTAATAGAATTGAAGACTTCTTCGCTGACAGCTGAAGTGCCACCCAGGATAATGACTTCGTAAACATCATGATCGATCAGGAATTCAGCCTGCTCATCTGTAAGCTTGTCCCCAACCAGCATGATGGGATTGCCTGTAGCAGAAGCAGAGAGACTGTCGGCATAACCACTACCGGATGCCACCAACAAAGTATAGATACTGTCTGTCTGAGTTCTATCCATAGTAGCTTTGATGGTCTTCAGGTTAGTATCATAGCGGGAGTTACCGGCAATACGTTCAATCTTTAATCCCATACTGCCAAGTGTGTTATCAACCAGGTCCGGCACGGCAGCGGTACCACCCAGAATGTAAACTGTACCATCTGCAGACATGTGATCCACGACATAGTTGATGGCCTGTGAAGGATCATTCTGATCCACCAGAATGATGGGGGCATCGATAGCGATGGCCAGTGCAGAACCACCCAAAGCATCAGGGAAGGTATGAGAGGCAGCCAGAACCATGTTGCTGAACTTAGCACCATCATAGTTTCTGAGAAGCAGGTCACGATCGGCTGTCAACAGAGAAGTTTCAATACGGGTATTTCCGCCCAGTCGGGTGATAAGACTGCGGCTTTCTTCAGTGGGGATATCCATGGAGGCAACGATCTCTTTAACCACCTTTGAATTTTCCGGTGTGTGGTTGATACGGAGATGCTGATTCGGATTCAGACCGCCAAGACACTTCTGATAATACAGAAGATTGTGAGCTGTGATGTTGACATCGCCTTCCAGAGCAGTGCAGCCATAGAAAGCATAGTTGATATTATTGGCATTGACCGGAACAGAGGGTGCTCTTTCCAATGAGGTGCATCCATAGAAAGTGTAAGCCATCTGCTTGATAGAATCCGGGAGAGCAGGTCCTTCCGGCAGGTTTGTGCAGTTGTAGAAAAGATAATTGATATTGATGATGCCTTCCGGCAGGTTAACGATTTGGGAAAGACTTGTGCAATTAGCATAAGCCCAGGCCATCTGTGCAGGAGCACCAGCCATAGGAGCCATGGCGGCCAGGCTGCTGCAGTTGCTGAAAGCATAGCGCATGTCTGCAACCGTTGCGGGGATTGCCGGCGCATCTTCTAATGCGAAGCATTTATTGAAAGTACCATACATACTTGTCAGATACTGGGGAAGGGTCGGGGCAGCAGAGAGACTTTCGCATCCGGAGGAGGTATAGTCCATGGATGCAACGGTATCAGGAATGGCGGGAGCCTCTTCCAGATTTGAGCAGCCGCTGAATGTGCCTGTCAAAGAAGATACACCATCGGGAATCTGTGAGACAGAAGTCAGCTGAGAGCAATTGATGAAGGCATATTCGCCGATGGATGTTACGGAATTGGGGATAAGGACTTCAGTCAGGTCATGTAAGGCGGCAAATGCATAGTGGCCGATACTTGTGACACCGTCTTCGATGATGATACCGGTGACAGTCAGATTAGCCCAGGGAGCACTGGAAACATCTTCTTCTTTATTGTAGGTATAGGGATACATTTTGCCCTGGCCACGGATAGTCAGAATCTCTTCTTCCTCATCGTATTCCCAGGTCAGGTCAGCACCACATCTACCGGATAAGCTTGCAGCATTTAATTCTTCGGTGATGGCAGAAGCTCCGGTAAGAGTATTTTCCGAAGCGGAACCAGCTTTATCAACCTGGTATTCGGCCTGCATGATGGCGTCGATTTCATCGGCAGATAAGATGTCACCGTCGGCTACATTTTCCAGAATAGAAGCAGCGGCACTTGTATCAGCAGGGGTTATATCATAAGCACATACGGATGTTGCCATCATAGCTGTGCTTAAAAGCAGTGATGCAAATATAGAATAAGGCTTTCTCATCATGATGTTTCTCCTTAAGAAAGTACATAGTTTCACATATCTTAACATATTCTTAAACATATTGCATTATATTATAGTAGAAAGCCATACAGGAAGGAAAAACAGCTTTGCTATATGATAAAGACATTCGGGAGCCCTTGTTTGAGTACCTGGATGAGAAGATAGGCAACAATCGCATTATTGAAGAGAAGCAGATCGGAAAGTCCCGGGCCGATGTGATGATGATCACAGAAGAGGCTATCTGGGGAATCGAGATCAAAAGTGATGCAGATACTTACGTCCGTCTGGATCGACAGGTCAAGGATTACAATCGCTTCTTTGATTACAACATGGTGGTGGTCGGTTCATCCCATGCCGAGCATATCGAAGAACATGTGCCGGAGTACTGGGGAATTATTACGGTAGAAGAATTCAATGACCAAGCCGAAACCATATCTTCCGGTGAAAGTAATCCGGCAGGTAAGATGGTGGACATGAAGGTTGACTTCTATATGCTGAGAGAGCCCAAACGTAATCCCAAGCGAGAAAAGACCATTCTCTTTAGAAATCAGATCTCATTTCTCTGGCGGCCGGAGCTGGCCCACATACAGGAAATAAACCGCATGCACAAGTATGCCAGGTTAAGCAAGTTGGATCTGGTCAAGAAAATGATGGAGACGGTGCCGGCGGAAGAATTAAAGAAACAGGTTTGCGCCGAGTTAATGAACAGAGACTATACCACTATAGCGGAAACCATTAACGCTTATCGTGCCGAGCAGGGACGCCGCCCCAAGCGAGCCGGTAAGAAGAAGCGTGTGAAGGTTTAACCCTAGAGAGAATGATTTCGCGCTCTTTTGATGCCACATAAGCAATATGGCTCCCAATTGCAAATATGAGTAAATACATAAAAAGACCTCGACTGTAAGATTCAGTCGAGGTCTTTGATATTCATTTATGAATCAGTTGAGATGCTGTTGAAAGATCGCTTTTTTTGAATGATCAACCTTCTCTGACGATCATGCATTCTCTGTCAGCACCTGTGCCGATGAGTTTGACGAAGGAACCTGTGTACTCTTCGATGAACTTGACATATTCCTGAGCCTGTACCGGCAGTTCTTCGAAGGTGCGGCACTTGCTGATGTCACCGAAGTCACCCTTGAATTCCTTGTAGACCGGTTTTGCTTTGGCCAGGAACTCTTCGTTAGTGGAGAAGTCATAGACTTCTTCGCCATCGATTTCATAAGCATAGCAGGCTTTGAATGTGGGGAACTTACCGATGGTATCCATGTGGTTCAGGTTGATGTAGTTGATACCGTTCAGGTCGATGGAGTACTTGAGGGCTACCAGATCCAGCCAGCCACAGCGACGGGGACGCTTGGTAACTGTACCATATTCATGACCCAGTTCACGGATGCGATCACCGGTCTCATCCAGAAGTTCTGTAACATAGGGGCCTTCACCAACACGGCTTGAGTAGGCTTTGATACAACCATAAACATCACCGATGTCACGAGCAGCAATACCTGTACCTGTCAGGATACCGCCGATGGTGGGGTTGGAAGATGTAACGAAGGGATAAGAACCGAAGTCGATATCCAGCAGAGTTGCCTGGGCGCCTTCGCAGACGATCATCTTGTCTTCTCTGATGAAGCGATGGATCAGGCTGACTGTGTCGCAGACATAGGGCTTCAGGATCTCGGCATATTCGCTGTACTCTTTGTAGATTTCATCGAAGTCAAGCTGGACGCCTTCAGATGCCAGATAAGAATTCTTAACGGCGACCTGGTTAGCCAGAACTTCTTTGAAAGAAGCTTTGTACATATCTTCAACGCGGATACCGCTGCGTTCGAACTTATCGCAGTAAGCCGGGCCGATACCGTTCTTGGTTGTACCGATCTTATGAACACGGTGGTTTTCCAGCATCATATCCATTTCTGCATGATAGGGGAAGATGACGTGGGCTTTTTCACTGATCTTCAGATATTTGTCAACATCGATGCCGTTTTCTTTCAGCATGTTGATTTCGCCGATCAGAACCTTGGGGTTCAGAACAACACCGTTGCCGATGATGGCAGTTGTTTTGCCGGAGAAGATACCTGAGGGAGTCAGGCGCATGGCAAACTTCTTGCCGTTGAATTCTATTGTATGGCCGGCGTTGTTGCCGCCTGTTGCACGAATAGCGACTTCACAATTCTGAGCCAGATAGTCAGAAGTGCGGCCTTTACCTTCATCACCATAGAAACATCCGAGTACTACATTTACTTTTGACATAGGTTGCCTCCTTAAATATTGAAACACGCTACCTTAATATTAGCATCCTTGCGGAAAATAAACAAAGTAAATTGCTTTAATTCGCTAAAAAATACAATAAGAAAGCGCCCACCATCAGGTGAGCGCATATTTTATGAAAGGATTAAATAGAATCCCCACAGTATGGCCAGGTAGATCACATTGGCAATAGTGAAGTAGATGAAATATCTGCCTTTGATGTGATTCTTGGCATGGGCCAGACTCTTGAAGGAGATCAGGCTGGCCATGGAGGCAATCAAAGTACCCAGGCCGCCGAAGTTGACACCGATGATAAGTCCCTTGAGGTTTTCTGTGAAACCGGACAGGAGCAGGGCTGCCGGCACATTACTGATAAACTGGCTGGACAGAACACCCGCCAGTACTTCGTGACCATTTACCAGATTAGTCAGGACGGCGACCACAGAGGGCAGTCTGCCCAGGTTGCCGGTGAAGATGAAGAAGCCTACGAAAGTGAAGAGCAGGGCATAGTCGATCTCGATAAGAATCTTTTTGTCCATGAAGAAGACCACTGCCAGAACTGCATAGACCAGATAATAAAAAGGAATCAGTCGACAAACTACCAGAAGAGCAATTAAGAAAAGAATGCCGTAGACAACGGATTGTCTTTTATTAAAGCTATGGGGATTGAGGCGGACCTTAAGGGGATGCTTTCTGTCTTTCAGCAGGAAGGATGATATAAGCAGAAGCACCGCTGTCAAGGCTGAGTAAGGCAACATCAAGGCAATAAAGTCATCAATGGACATGCCGGACAAGCCATAGAGATACAGGTTCTGGGGATTGCCGATGGGGGTCAGCATGCTGCCCAGGTTAGCAGCAATGGTCTGGAAGGTGATCACAGGAATCAGCAGATCTTCTCTGTCACAGGCATCCAGCATGAAGATGGCAAAAGGAACGAAGGTGATCAGTGCCACATCATTGGTGATAAACATACTGGAGAAGAAGCAGAGGAAGATAAGGATCAGGGCCAGCTGATGACCGGTCTTTGCTCTTTTCAGAAGTTTTTCACCGATCTTATCAAAGAAGCCGGTTTCTTTAAGCCCGGCCATGATTACCATCAGGGACCACAAGATGCCTAAAGATTTCACATCGATATATTCAATGTAGTCGGTAGAAGGATGGAAGAAAAACATGGAGATGATGGCCAGAATCCATGCCACGGTAAGAACCGTTTCCTGTGCGATAAATGCGATGACTTTTTTCATAAGTGTATTTCCGTTTTCATCAGTATTTGAGG
>JAGHUB010000164.1 GCA_018065025.1 Candidatus Equihabitans merdae | reverse complement strand
GACAACAAACTGCTGGGTCTCATTTTTGGTGCCGTTATTACCATTGCCATCCAATCTTCATCGGCTATGACCGTTATGCTGGTAGGTTTTGTTAACTCAGGCATTATGAATCTGGGACAGACTATCTCAGTTATCATGGGTTCAGACGTTGGCACCACATTGACAGCATGGATTCTGTCTTTGTCAGGTATCGATTCAAGCAATGCCCTGATCCAGCTTCTGAAGCCACAGTATCTGGCTCCTATCGTGGCCCTGATCGGTATTCTGCTGAACATGATCTCCAAGAAGGAGAGCAGGAAGAACGTAGGTGCTATGCTCCTTGGTCTGTCTATCCTTTTGACAGGTATGACCATGATGAGTTCTTCCATGAGCCCTCTGAAGGATATGCCGGAATTCAGTGAGATTCTGACAGCCTTCACCAATCCTCTTCTGGGTGTTCTGGTAGGTACGGTTCTGACAGCTATCGTTCAGAGTTCTGCTGCCACCGTTGGTATCCTGCAGGCTCTGTCTCTGACAGGTCAGATCACTTACGGTATGGCTATTCCCATCGTTATGGGTGAAAATATCGGTACCTGTATGACAGCTATCCTGTCTGCCATCGGTGTTAACCGCAAAGCTAAGAAAGTTGCCGTTATCCATGTTTCTATCAAGGTTATCGGTACTATCCTTGGTCTGATCGTATTCTACATCGTAGATTATGGTATTCAGGCAGCATTCCTGGTAAACAAAACCAGCCCGGTAGCCATTGCTATCATCCATACTGTATTTAATATTGCTATGGTTGCTGTTACATTCCCCTTCCAGAAGCAGCTGGAAGCACTGGCCAATCGTCTTTTACCGGACAAGGAAGAAGACCAGGAGATCTTCCTGGACGAACGTCTTCTTATCACACCGTCAGTTGCTCTTGGTGAATGTCACCGCGCTATGATGGATATGACAGAGATGGCAGAGAAGTCTCTGGATGTGGCTACAGATCTCTTCTATAACTTCGATGAAGAAGATCTGGTCTTCTTGGCTAAGAATGAAGAACGCATCGACCGTTCTGAAGACCAGATCGGTAAGTATCTGATGAAACTGACATCCAAGCACAATAATCTGTCTGTTGCCGATTCACTGCGTTCATCCAGAATCCTTCATGGTATCAATGAATTTGAAAGACTTGCCGACTTAGCATCTTATATGGCCAGCTCTTTCGAAGAGATTCATACTAAAGAAATCGAATTCTCACCCCAGGCTAAAGTCGAACTGGAAGTCCTGCTGCAGGCAGTCAGAGAAGTTTACAATTATGCCATTGAAAGCTTCCGTGAAGCTGATGAAGAAAAGGCCAGACGCTGCGATCCCTTGCAGAACATTGTAAAGCTTCTGTGTGATGAATATAAAGTCAATCACGTTAATCGTGTTCAGGAAGGTATCTGCGGCGCCGAACAGGGCTTCGTCTTCAATGATATTCTGACCGATTGTGAACGTATCTCTGATCACAGCATGAATATCGCCGCTACCGTTATCCGTACCGGCGGCAAATCAGCCGGTGAAAGAGGCTACATGCACGACATTAAGTCTCATACATCAGAATCCTACAGAGAGCTTTATAACCACTACTATGACAAGTATGTCAAACGTATTGACATGGAGTAATAAATAAAAAGGGTAAATATTGAAAAGGAGAAATATGGATACAAGACGTTCTTTCAATAAGTCATCAAAATTGGATAATGTTTTATATGATGTTCGTGGACCGGTCGTAGAGGAAGCCGGCCGTATGGAAGAAGAGGGGGTTAATGTTCTTAAGCTGAACATCGGTAATCCCGCTCCCTTCGGTTTCAACACACCGGATGAGGTCATCAATGACATGTCCATGAATCTGAGAGCTTCTCAGGGTTACTCTGATTCCAAGGGTCTGTGGAATGCCCGTAAGGCCATCATGCAGTATGCCCAGACAAGAGGAATCCCCAATGTTGGTATGCATGATATCTACACAGGTAATGGTGTTTCAGAGCTGATTCAGCTTTGCCTTCAGGCTCTGCTGGACAACGGTGATGAGATTCTGATTCCCGCTCCGGACTATCCTCTTTGGACAGCCTGCTCAAATCTGGCCGGTGGTAAAGCCGTTCACTATATGTGCGATGAAGAATCTGACTGGAATCCGGATCTGCAGGATATCGAGAAGAAGATCACAGATAAGACAAAGGCTATCGTCGTTATCAATCCCAACAACCCCACAGGTGCTGTTTACTCAAAAGAGATCCTTGAAGGTATCGTTGAGATTGCCAGACGTCATCAGCTTATGATTTTCTCTGATGAAATCTATGATCGTCTGCTGATGGATGGCATGGAACATATTTCCATCGCTTCTCTGGCTCCGGATCTGTTCTGTATCACTTTCTCCGGTCTGTCCAAATCACACATGATCGCCGGTTTCCGTATCGGTTGGATGATTCTGTCCGGTAATAAGGAAGTTGCCAAAGATTATATCGAAGGTATCAAGATGCTGTCATCCATGCGTCTGTGTTCAAATGTTCCGGCTCAGTCTATCGTTCAGACAGCTCTGGGCGGCAACCGTTCTTACGAACAGTATGTTAAAGCTGACGGCCGTATCACACAGCAGCGTGACTTCGTCATGAAGGCCATCGAAGAGATTCCGGGTCTGTCTGTTGTTAAACCCAAGGGTGCCTTCTATTGCTTCCCCAAGATCGATACCAAGAGATTCAATATCACAGACGACATGAAGTTCGCCTATGATTTCCTGAGAGAGAAACATGTTCTGATCGTACAGGGTACCGGCTTCAACTGGCCCACACCTGACCACTTCAGAATCGTTCTTCTTCCCAGACTTCAGGTACTGGAAGAGGCTATGAGTTCTCTGGCAGACTTCCTGGATCATTATCATCAGTAAATTAGTAAAAAATTTACAGTTGACAACTTATTAACAATCGATTATTATGAATCTCGGTTCGAGGAACTAAATATTTGATGATTTGCAATGGCGCAGACGACTATGGATGAACTATAGGTCTGCGCTGTTTTTTATCAGATTAATTCGGGAAACAGTATCGCTTGAACCATTGATTATATTTTAAGGAGGGACTTAGTCATGTCCTATGTAGATGAGATTCTTGCAAGTATTAAGAGTAAAGATTTTGAAGAACCGGAATTCATTCAGGCTGTAGAAGAAGTTCTTAATTCTCTTCGTCCTGTTATCGAAGCTAAAGAAGAAGAGTATCGTAGAGTAGCTCTTCTTGAAAGACTT
Organism: Candidatus Equihabitans merdae; assembly: GCA_018065025.1. Classification (GTDB taxonomy): domain Bacteria; phylum Bacillota; class Clostridia; order Lachnospirales; family Lachnospiraceae; genus Chordicoccus; species Chordicoccus merdae. Next base: position 3,387 of record JAGHUB010000164.1, on the reverse strand, counting down.
GTTACACCGGAACGTATGATCTACTTCCGTGTTCCGTGGGTAGATGACAAGGGTCAGGTTCATATCAACCGTGGTTATCGTTGTCAGTTCAACAGTGCCATCGGCCCCTACAAGGGTGGTCTTCGTTTCCATCCCTCAGTTTACACAGGTGTTATCAAATTCCTTGGTTTCGAACAGATCTTCAAGAACTCCCTGACAGGCCTGCCCATCGGTGGTGCTAAGGGTGGTTCCGACTTCGATCCTAAGGGTAAATCCGATCGTGAGATCATGTTCTTCTGCCAGAGCTTCATGACAGAGCTCTACAAGTACATTGGTCCCAACGAAGACGTTCCTGCCGGTGATATCGGTGTAGGCGGTCGTGAGATCGGTTATATGTATGGTCAGTACAAACGTCTGACAGGTAACTATGAAGGCGTTCTGACAGGTAAAGGTCTTTCCTTCGGTGGTTCTCTTGCCAGAACAGAAGCTACAGGTTATGGTCTGCTTTACCTGACAGAAGAACTTCTGAAGATTCATGGTCATGAGATGGCCGGCAAGACAGTTTGCGTATCCGGTTCCGGTAACGTTGCTATCTATGCTATCGAAAAAGCTCAGCAGATGGGTGCTAAGGTTGTTACTTGCTCTGATTCCACAGGTTGGATCTATGATCCGGAAGGCATCGATGTTGAACTTCTGAAGGAAGTCAAAGAAGTTAAACGTGCCAGACTGACAGAGTACAAGGCTGCAAGAGAAAGCGCTGTTTACCATGAAGGTCGCGGCGTATGGGTCACAGATTGTGACATCGCTCTTCCCTGCGCAACACAGAACGAACTGAATCTGGAAGATGCCAAGGCTCTGGTAGCCAACGGCTGCATCGCTGTTTGCGAAGGTGCTAACATGCCCACCACTCCGGATGCTACAGAATATCTGCAGAAGAATGGCGTTCTCTTTGCTCCGGGTAAAGCAGCTAACGCCGGTGGTGTTGCTACATCCGCTCTGGAAATGTCTCAGAACTCCGAAAGACGTCATTGGACATTCGAAGAAGTTGATGCCATGCTGAAAGACATCATGGTCAACATCACACACAACATGGTTGACGCTGCTAAGGAATATGGCTTCGGTGAAGACTATGTTGCCGGTGCTAACATCGCTGGTTTCATCAAAGTTGCCAACGCTATGATCGCTCAGGGTACTGTATAATATTTCCTTAAATAAGTTTGCAAACTGCATCAGGCAGTTATCCAGCTCATAACAAATGAAAAAAGACTCGCTTCTTATCCAAGAGGCGGATCTTTTTCTACCCATTTTTTACAAAAGCTAATAATTAAAAAATAATTCATATTTCTTAAATAAAAAAAAAGGAAACTCCTTTTTTTATGAGAATATATCTATGTAGGCTTTTCGCTTAAGGAGAGATGCATATGTTGATTCGTGAAGAATTAGAGAAAAAAGAACTGAATACACTGAGTCCCTATGCTTCTTGTGCCATAAATTCCAAGGGTCGATTAAAAGAAGAAGAGCCCTGTGATATCCGTACTTGCTACATGCGTGACAGAGATCGTATCGTTCACAGCAAGGCTTTCAGACGTCTGAAAGATAAAACCCAGGTATTTTTATCTCCCCAGGGAGATCATTACCGAACCCGTATGATGCATACCATGGAAGTTTCTCAGATTGCCAGAACGGTGGGGTCCTGCCTCAATCTCAATCAGGATCTCATTGAAGCTATTGCCCTTGGGCACGATCTGGGGCACACCCCCTTTGGTCATGCCGGTGAACGAGCCTTGGCAGCTGTCAGTGATGAAGGATTTGTCCACAGTGAACAGAGTCTTCGTATCGTGGATATCCTTGAGAAAGAAGGTCAGGGCCTCAATCTGACCATGGAAGTGCGAGATGGTATCCTCAATCATGGCACAGACAGCCACCCCTCCACCTTGGAAGGTCAGGTAGTTCGTTTAAGCGATAAGATGGCCTATATTCATCACGATATGGATGACGGCGAACGAGCCGGTATCATTACCGAAGATCAGATTCCTCTGCGCCTGCGTAAGCTTCTGGGTGAGAATAACAAGCAGCGCCTCAACACATTTGTTCATGATCTGGTGAAGAACTCTATAGGCAAGGATCATATTGAGATGTCGCCGGATATGGAAGAAGCTTTGTTTGAGATGCGTTCCTTCATGTTTTCACACCTTTACACAAGCCCTCAGGCTAAAAGTGAGGAGATCAAAGCCGATCGAATGCTGAAGCAGCTCTTTATCTACTATACGGAACATCCGGAAGCCATGACCGACGGTTTTGCCGCCATGGCCAGGAAAGAGCCTATTCAGCGGGTAGTTTGTGACTATATCTCAGGCATGTCCGATCAGTACTGCATCGCCTGTTATAAGAAGATTTTTGTACCGATGTCCTGGAGTAAGTATTAATGCGATACAGCGAAGAACAGATTGAAGAAGTCAGGACGGCCAATAACATCGTTGATGTTATCGGTGCCGCCGTGTCTTTGAAGCGGGGCGGGTCCAACTATGTTGGCCTATGTCCCTTCCATAATGAAAAGACGGCTTCCTTCAGCGTCAGTCCCACTAAGCAGATGTATTACTGCTTCGGCTGTCATGCCGGGGGCAATGTGGTGACATTTGTCATGGAATATTACCAGTATTCCTTTACAGAAGCACTGCAATATCTTGCTGACAGAGCCGGCATTGCCTTGCCCAAGGTAGAAGATCTTGGCCTGGATAAAAGAGAGCAGGATCGGAAGAGTCGCTTATTCGATATTCAGAAACAGGCAGCTATTTATTATCATTATCAGCTTAAAAGCGAAAGAGGAGCTTCCGGTCTCAGTTATTTCCGTAATCGAGGGTTAAAGGATGAGACCATCAGCGGTTTTGGCCTTGGCTACGCCGACAAGTACAGCTCCGGCTTATATAAATATTTGAAGAGCAAGAATTTCAGAGATGAGGATCTTAGAGATTCAGGGCTTTTTATCCACAATGAAAAAGATGGTTTCACCGATAAGTTCTGGAACCGGGTCATATTCCCTATCTCAGACGCCACGGGCAAAGTTATCGGTTTTGGCGGACGAGTCATGGGAGATGCCAAGCCTAAGTATCTGAACTCTCCGGAGACCGACTTATTTAATAAGAGGCGTCACCTTTACGCCCTGCAGAAGGCCAGACGGTCACGTCAGCCTTATATGATCCTGTGTGAAGGCTATATGGATACCATTTCCCTTCATCAGGCAGGTTTTGACAATGCGGTGGCTACCTTGGGAACAGCCCTGACACCTGAACAGGCAGCGGTTCTCAAGCGCTATACATCGGATGTACGTCTTTTATATGACAGCGATGAAGCCGGTGTAAAGGCAGCCCTTCGTGCCGGTCCCATCCTCTATCAGTCAGGGATTCGGTC
>JAGHUB010000323.1 GCA_018065025.1 Candidatus Equihabitans merdae | reverse complement strand
ATTTTTTGCAGATTTACAGCCCGTTGATTCAAGTTATGTAAACCGCATTCAAATTAAAACACAGGAGCAGATCTTCTTGATCTCTCCTGTGCTTTTTCTTTAAATATTGTGATGCCACATTCACTCATATGCGTTTTTCACCCTAAGTAGAAAGCTTCCGGCAGTAGCTCTCCCAGGGTCATATATTTGACTTGGTCCTGGCCTTTGAGGAGCAGGACTTTCATGTCCGGTCCGCAGAATTCTGACAGGGCCTGGCGGCAGACGCCGCAGGGGGGACAAAAGTCTGTAGAGTTGCCGTTCATGCCGCCTACGATGACGATGGCCTGGAATTCACGAACGCCTTCGCTGACGGCTTTGAAGAGGGCTGTCCTTTCTGCGCAGTTGCAGACGCCGTAAGAGGCATTCTCTATATTGCAGCCTGTGAAGATCTGGCCGTTCTTTGCCAGAAGGGCTGCCCCTACATGAAAGTGTGAATAGGGGGCATAGGCCTTGGTCATGGCTTCTTTGGCTTTTTCTATAAGTTCCTGCTCTCTTGTCTCCGGGCCTACACTCATCTTTCTCTCTCCTCTATGTTCCTATCCAATATTCCAGATATTCAAACGTCCTAATTCTGTTTGATCAAGATTCTTAAATCATCAATCTGCCTCTTGATTCTGCTCAATCAAACTTCATAAATAATCAGCCTTCCTGATCTTGCTTGATCAGATTTCTCATGGCTTCTACTGCCACACGAATGGCCAGATCTGTGTCGTGGACTACGGGGTTGCTTAAGCCGGCTTTCTCTCGTTCCTGGTTAGCCAGGGTAAGTAATACAGTACCCATGCGAACGCGAAGGAAGGATGCCACGATGAAGAGGGCAGCGGATTCCATCTCAGAACCCAGGCAGCCCATACGGACATAGGATTCCCATTTGTATTCCAGTTCACGGGCGGCAGGCATGATCTCAGGATTATGCTGGCCATAGAAAGCATCTTTACACTGGACTACGCCTTTATGGCTAACAGCCCCCAGCTTCTTAGCTGCTGCATCCAATGCCATGACGACATCTGTGTCAGCTACGGCAGGGTATTCCAGAGGGGCATATTCCCGAGTTGTGCCTTCCATACGGATGGCTCCTGTGGCAATAATCAGGTCACCGGAATTGATCTCCAGCTGCATGCCGCCGCAGGTACCGATACGGATAAATGTCTTGGCACCGCATTTTACCAGTTCTTCCATGGCAATGGAAGCTGAGGGACCGCCGATACCGGTAGAGGTAACAGAAACAGGGATGCCGTCCAATGAACCTGTCCAGGTCTCAAATTCACGGCTGTCAGCCACCAATTTGGCATCATCCAGATAAGCGGCGATGCTCTTGCAGCGCTTGGGGTCCCCGGTCAGGATCACATACTCACCCACATCGCCTACGCCGGTCTGAATATGGTACTGCTTATTCGGATCTTCTGAATACTTCATAGGACACCTCTCTATACTTTCTTAATTATTCTGTGCAAAAAAGCTCATTTATTCTTCGGCCCAATCCAGGCTTCTGCCTACAGCTTTACGCCAGCCCTTAAGACATGCCTGACGTGATTCTTCATCCAATGTGGGATAGAAAGTCCGATCCACTTCATTATTGGCGATGATTTCTTCTCTGTTCTGCCAGTAACCTACAGCCAGACCTGCCAGGTAGGCAGCACCCTTGGCTGTTGTTTCGACGCAGGAAGGACGGATAACCGGCAGATGACTGATATCTGCCTGGCTCTGCATGAGGAAATTATTGCGGCTGGCACCGCCATCTACCCACAGCTTGGTCAATTCGATGCCATCGCAGCTCATCATGGCTTCCATAACATCGTTGATCTGATAGGCGATGGAGTCCAGTGTAGCACGAACGATGTGGTTCTCATTGACACCTCGTGTGATGCCGCAGATGGTACCTCTGGCGTACTGATTCCAATAAGGTGCCCCTAAGCCGGTGAAGGCCGGTACCACATAACAGCCATTGGTATCTTTGACTTTTAATGCCATCTCTTCGGATTCTTCGGCAGAATTAATGAGATGGAGTTCATCTCTCAGCCACTGAATGGCAGCACCGGCAACAAAGACGGAACCTTCCAGCGCATAGGACACTTCATTACCAACGCCCCAGGCAATAGTGGTCAGCAGACCATTATCCGGATAGGCAGGCTTGTCTCCTGTGTTTACCAGCATAAAACCGCCGGTACCATAAGTATTCTTGGCCTCACCTTTATTAAAGCAGGTCTGTCCAAACAAGGCGCTCTGCTGGTCTCCGGCTGCACCGGCGATGGGAATCTTTCCTCCGAAGAAGGAAGCCTCGCAGCGACCCATGATACCACTTGAAGGAACAGGCTTGGTCAGCATAGATGCAGGAATATTCATGATTTCCAGAATCTCTTTGTCGCATTGCAGTGTATTAATGTTTAACAACATGGTACGGGAAGCCTTGGTATAGTCCGTCACGTGGACTCTGCCCGCGGT
>JAGHUB010000434.1 GCA_018065025.1 Candidatus Equihabitans merdae | reverse complement strand
GTGGTATGCTTTCCAACCTGACATCACAGCTGAAGAGCTTCAACGCTGAAGATCGTTTCTATGATGTTCTGAAGGAAATCCCCAACGTCCGTAAAGATATGGGTGAACCGCCTCTGGTTACTCCGTCCAGCCAGATCGTTGGTACACAGGCTGTTATGAACGTTCTGCAGGGCCGTTACAAAGTTGTTCCCCAGCAGACAAAAGACGTTCTGTCAGGCAAATACGGCAAGACTGTTAAGCCCTTCAATCCGGAAGTCGTAAAGATGTGTATCGGTGATGAAGAACCTATCACTTGCCGTCCGGCCGACCTTCTTGAACCGGGTCTTCCCAAGTTCGAAGCTGAAGTCGCTCCGTGGAAGCAGCAGGATGAAGACGTTCTGACATACGCTCTGTTCCCGCAGGTAGCCGTAGACTACTTCAAGTACAGAGATGCTCAGAATACTGGCATCGATGCTAAAGCAGGTGACACTGAGAACAAAGCCTATCCGGTATAATCAGTAACAAACACTTGGACAGGAGTCTTTTGGCTCCTGTCCATTTTTAAAATCAAAATATATACTTATCAGCCAAGAAATATGAGATGAGTTGTGAGGAGAGTGTATGAAAAGATCAGCAGAGATCTATAAACGTGTCCTGGATCATGATATGAACCTGCTTGAGCAAACACGTAATGAGATGAATCCTGATGTGTTTAACAATGCAGTTGAAATGATCGCCAGAGCCAGTCGTATCTATATCGTTGGTGTTCGCAATTGTGCTCCCTTGGCCGAATACCTCTCCATTTATTTAAACCAGATTTTTGATGGCGTTGAACTGGTCCGCACCAATTCAGCCTCAGACATTTTCGAGCAGATGCTCCACATCAAACCCAAGGATGTGGTTATCGGCATTAGCTTCCCACGCTATTCCATGCGTGTACTGAAAGCTATGGAATTCGCCAATTCCAGAAGTGCAGGCATCATCACCTTGACAGATTCTATTCATTCCCCCATCTGTCTCTACTCCAGCTGCAACCTGCTGGCACAGACTGAGATGTCCACTGTAGTGGATTCCATGACAGCACCATTTTCTGTCATCAATGCTTTGGTGGTTGCCCTGTGTGCTAAAAAGAAGAAACAAGTTCAGAAGAATGTAGAAGAGTTGGAATCTATCTGGAATGATTTTCCGGTTAATTCTCCTGATGAACTGAATCCGGCAGATCCGGACGTTAAAATGAAGAAAACAAGCCGTAAGTAAGGCTTAGGATATAAATATGTCAGATATTATTATCATCGGCGGCGGCGCTGCCGGTATGTATTGCGGCATTATGCTTGGTGATAAGGGTCATCGTGTTACCCTTATCGAACAGAATGAGAAGCTTGGTAAGAAGCTTTTTATCACAGGCAAGGGCCGCTGTAATTTCACAAACGATTGTACAAGGGATGTCTTCTTTGAAAATGTAGTGACAAACCCGCGTTTTCTTTATGGCAGCTATCCCAACTGTACCCCTCAGGACATTATTGAGCAGTTTGAATCCTGGGGCTTAAAAACCAAAGTGGAAAGAGGACAGAGAGCATTTCCTGAATCGGATCATGCTTATGATGTCATCGATGTCCTGAAGAAACAGTTAAAGAAAAACCGAGTCAAAGTCCTTCTCAATACCCAGGTAAGAGACCTTGTGGTAGAGGAGGGTATGATCAAAGGTATTGTTTTGGAGGATGCTACCCACACCGTCATGAAAGCTGATGCAGTTGTCATGGCCACAGGCGGCATGTCATATCCTTCAACCGGATCCCGTGGCTGGGGCCACAATATCCTTAAGAAATATGGTCACACCATCTGCGAATGTCGTCCTTCTCTAACCGGTTTAAATTGTTCTGATCAGGACCTGGCTTTAATGCAGGGATTGTCATTAAAAAATGTCACCCTTCGCATTCCCAGAGGCAAGAAGACTCTCTACGAGGGCTTTGGTGAAATGATGTTTACCCATTTTGGCATCACCGGCCCCTTGGTTTTATCTGCTTCAGCTTTGACCGGTAAATATTACAAAGACGGTCCCATTACAGGCTATATTGATCTGAAGCCTGCCGTATCAGAAGAAAAGTTGGATGCCAATCTGCTGAAACTCTTTGGTGAAAACGAGAACAAGGATATCGCTCATGTCATTCGTTCTCTTTATCCATCATCCATGGTGCAGATCATTCTGGATCGGGCAGGCATTGCCGGCAATAAGAAAATCCATGATGTAACGAAAGCTGAACGCCAGGCCATTATCAAGGAAACCAAAGCGATGGAGATCCATATGACCGGTGTGAGAGGTTTCCCGGAAGCCATCATTACTCAGGGTGGTGTATCTGTCAAAGAAGTGACTCCTTCTACTATGGAATCCAGGCTGATCGGTGGTTTGTACATCATCGGTGAATTGCTTGACCTGGATGCTATGACTGGCGGCTTCAATCTTCAGATCGCCTGGATGACAGCCAATACTTGTGCAGGAGCAATTTGGTAAAAAAAACGGACTGAAATCTTATTAGATATCGAGTTAAAGTCAAATCTTGAATAATAGTTAACATAATATTGTTATGTTAACCAGAGGTGTTGTTATGCATATGAATATCGCTATTGATGGTCCGGCAGGGGCAGGTAAAAGTACCATTGCCAAAGCTGTGGCCAGAGAACTTGGTTACATTTATGTGGATACAGGTGCCATGTATCGTGCTATGGCCTTATACATGATCCAGCAGAATATCGGAGAAGAGAACTGGGAAGCCCAGGCTTTCACAGCTGAATCTGCAGATATTACTATTCGTTTCATTGATGGCACACAGCATGTTATTTTAAATGGCCAGGATGTGTCTGATGTCATCCGTACCAGCGAAGTCAGCCATATGGCTTCAGTAACTTCTGCCAATCCGGCTATTCGTGAGAAATTGGTTGCTCTTCAGCAGAAACTGGCTGCCAGTGAGTCAGTTGTTATGGACGGTCGAGATATTGGTACTGTGGTTTTGCCTGAAGCTCAGGTCAAGATCTACCTGACAGCTTCTTCAGCCGAACGGGCCAGACGCCGTTATAAAGAGATGGAAGAGAAGGGTACCCTTGGTTCAGAGACTTTAGCCTCTATCGAAGAAGGCATCATTGAAAGAGATTATCGTGACTCCCACAGAGAACATTCACCTTTAAGACAGGCAGAAGATGCTGTTTATCTTGACAGTTCCGACCTGACCATCGAAGAAGTTATAGCCCGAATTCTTTCCATTATTTCGGAAAAAGGAGAAGCGCTTTGATCAATGTAACAATTGCGGATACCGCGGGTTTCTGTTTTGGTGTTAAACGTGCGGTAGATACCGTCTATCAGGCTATTGAAAATGCACCATCCCCCATCTATACCTGGGGTCCTATCATTCATAATGAACACGTGGTCGGGGATTTTGAAAAAAAAGGTGTCATGGTTCTTGATGAAGATACAGCAGAACTGCCTTCAGAAGGCACTGTTGTCATCCGTTCTCACGGCATTACACGTGAAACACAGGAACGTCTTCAGGCATCCGGTATGCAGGTCATCGATGCCACTTGTCCCTTTGTTCAAAAAATCCACCAGATCGTTGAGACCCAGGGCAAGGAAGGAAGAGATGTTATCATTGTAGGAAATCCCTCACATCCTGAAGTCATCGGAATAAAAGGCTGGGCCACCGGACCCTGCTATGTTGTGTCTTCAGTTGAAGATTTGAAAATTTGTGACTTTTCAACAAATAACAAGCTTTGTGTAGTGGCTCAGACCACATTTAATTACGAATATTTCAAAGAAATTGTTGAAATCATAAAAAATTTGGTTTATGATGTTAGTGTTTTGAATACGATATGTAATGCCACGAAAGAGCGTCAATTGGAAGCTCGGGAGCTAGCAGCTAAATCCGATACGATGCTTGTAGTCGGCAGCAAATCGAGTTCAAATACGCAGAAACTCTATTCTATATGCAAAGAGTTCTGCGATGATACTTACTACATACAGACACTTAGTGATTTGGTAACTGTCCATTTCGGTTCTGATAATCGGGTAGGTATTACTGCAGGGGCATCGACCCCAAACAATATTATCCAGGAGGTTTCACAATATGTCAGAAGAAAAGAGTTTTGAGGAGCTGTTTAACGAAGAGCCCTTAAAAACAATTAGAAATGGAGAGGTTGTAACCGGTAGAGTTATCGAAGTTAAACCGGGTTCAGCATACCTGAACATCGGCTTCAAGTCAGATGGCTTACTTACCGCCGAAGAATACAGCAGAGATGCTGTTGACCTTACAACTGTTCTTAATGTTGATGATGAAGTCACTGTTAAGGTTCTTCGCGTTAACGAACAGGAAGGTATTGTCACTGTCTCCCACAGAAGAGTAGCTCCCGTTGTTAAAGGCAATGACACCCTTAAAGAAGCTTATGAAAACAATACACCGGTTAAGGCCGTTGTCTCCAAGGTCGTTCCGTCCAAGGGTCTCAGCGTTGACGTTGAAGGCACACCGGTATTCATCCCCGCTTCCCTGATCTCAGATGGTTATGAAAAAGATCTGTCCAAGTATCAGGATATGGAGATCGAATTCTACGTTACAGAATACAAGCTGGATACCAGAAGACCGCGTATCATCGGTAACCGCAGACAGCTGGTTCAGGAAAGAAAAGCCTCTGCTGCCGAAGAACTGTTCACCAAGATCGCTGTTGGTGATGCCGTCGAAGGTACAGTTAAGAACATCACAGACTTTGGTGCATTCGTCGATCTGGGCGGCGCTGACGGTCTGCTTCACATCTCCGAAATGTCTTGGGGTCGTGTTGAAAATCCGAAGAAGGTCTTCACAGTTGGTCAGACTCTTCGCGTTCTTATCAAAGAGATCAATGGCGAAAAGATCGCTCTGTCTCTGAAGTTCCCGGGTGAGAACCCCTGGAAAGAAGCTGAAACAAAGTATGCTGTCGGTAACAAGGTTTCCGGTAAAGTTGCTCGTATGACAGACTTCGGTGCTTTCATCGAACTGGAACCGGGCATCGATGCTCTGCTTCATGTTTCTCAGATTTCTCACAGCCATATTGCTAAGCCGTCAGATGCTCTGAAGATCGGTCAGGAAGTTGAAACTCAGGTTGTTACATTCAACGCTGAAGATCAGAGAATCTCCCTTTCCATGAAGGCTCTGGAACCGGCTCCGGTTGAAGCTCCCAAAGCTGAAGAAGCTGCTCCGGCTGAAGAAGTCGTAGAAATCCCGGTTGTTGAAGAAAACGTCAACTCCATGGCAGCCGCTGTTGAAGGTCTTACTGTTGAATAATCAGTATCACTTAAACGGTACAGAAAGATAAGATATAAGAGACGTCAGATAATTGATTTGACGTCTCTTATTTTTTTGAAATGAATCATCAAAAGCAAGACGTGTGAAACAAGTTTCTCTTGTGGCTTTGACACGATGTGACGGATCCACAAAGTCAGAGAGACTCTTGTGAACCGCATAACCTTCCTGAGGAAGGTAATAATATTCAGAGGGGTCAGTAAAATAGACTCTTAAAGAATTGTCTTCAATAGGCATAGAGATGGAGACAGTATCTCCGGAGAAACGAATATGGTAGATACCATCTCTGTAAGAAATTGATTTGGGGAAAGTGTAAGGTACGCTATATCTGAATACAGGCATTTCCCCATCCATAAGTTCCACTTCTTCAAGTTTTATCTGTAGGGCCTGACGATAGGATTCCATAGACATCAATGCCTGGAAAATCTCGGGCATGCTTGCCTCAGATGGCATTTCCAGAAATGTCATAAAGTCCTGAAGGTGATAAGAAGGCATGCCAAATACAGCTGACATTTCTTTATAACGGTTCATTAAGTCTACTTGAGAGGCTTTATCCAAAGAAGAATCGAGGCCGTAAGCCTTCATTTTCCGCTTTAAATAGGGCAGGGC
>JAGHUB010000188.1 GCA_018065025.1 Candidatus Equihabitans merdae | reverse complement strand
GCCGTCCGTCAGTTTGGTTCTCTCCAGCTTGGTGGTCAGGTCAGTTCCGGTGGTTCCTCTGATATCTGGGGACAGCTCTTTGGCGATTCCTCAAGTTCCGGCAGCTCTTATGGCAGCAGCAATGGCTCTTCTGATATCTTCTTCGATATCTTCGGCTCACTGCTTTCCGGTCAGAGAGTAGCCCCCGGCAAGTCTATCAACGGCCTTACTGCTGATAACAGCGACTGGCTGGATGTGGATTTCATCGAAGACCATGCCGATTACATCCTTGAAAATTCTATCGACACCACCCAGCTTGTCTGGACTAATGTAAAGGGTCAGAAGCTGCTGATCCTTCCGGAAGAACAGTGGGATCTGGTTGAAGACATCGAACTGAACCTGCTCTATGATGACGGCTTCGGTTACATCGATCTTGGTCTGGACAATCTTTTCACCTTCGATGATGAGGGCAACCTGATCGGTGACTGGGACGGTACATGGATCGCTCTGAATGGTCAGATCGCACCCTACTTCATGTTAAGCTCCGAATCCTATGATGATGGCTATGTCATTAACGGCAAAATTCGAGCACTCTTGAATGGCGAAGCAGTTGATATCCTGGTGACCTTCACCAGCGAAAATGAAGATGGCGTCGTTCTTGGTGCAAGAAAATGCTATGACGCCGATACTACTCTTACCGTCAGCAAGGGCCTTATTCCCATCGAAGACGGCGATGAGATTCAGTTCATCTGCGACTACTACAACTACAACGGCACCTTCGAAGACGGCTATCGGATGGATACCACCATCACCGTAGATGGTGACCTGACCATCTCCAACGTCTATCTGGATGATCCGGAAAATGTAGTAGCCACCTACCGCATCTCCGACATCTTCAATAACCACTATTGGATGCCTAATCTGAATGATTAAAAAAACAGGACCATCAATGGACAAACATTGATGGTCCTGTTTTGAACTTATTGGAAGATTATTTATAAGAATTACATGCAGCAAAACATGCCCGGCAGGAACATGTTGCAGCACAGATTTGCCAGGCAGAAGGTGGTCAGGCAACCCACCGGCGAACCGGTAGCACCATAGGAGTTGCCTCTCTGGCGATAGACCTGACGGCCATACTGAACACGATTGAAGAACTGACGGTATTCCTCGTTAGAGGGATCCAGATCCACAGCCTTCTTAGCGGCTTCCTGGGCGGCGAAATTGTTGCCCATACCTGAATTGGCCACGCCGTAGTAATAATACCATCTGGCGTCACGGTCGCTTTCACGGACACCGGACAGGGCAGTGATGGCCTGCTGATACTGGCCGGCGTTGATGAGATTGGCCGCTGCTCTCATTTCGTTGGATTCATTCTGAGCCTGCTGAGCTCTCTGCTGTTCGGAATAGCGGGCCCACTGGTTGAAGAACTCTTCGAAACCATAGCCAAAAGGTTCCTGATAAGCGCCGCCATAGCTCTGACGGGAACCCTGGCTGCCATAGCCTTGCTGTGAGCCACCGTAGTACTGACCATAAGGTGAACCGCCATAGCCTGCTCCGCCATAACCTGCACCACCGTAACTGCTACTGCTGCCGTAAGGTGAGGTGCCATGTTCTCTGGCATTTACGATCTGGCGATAGGCTTCCTGAATCTCTTTAAATTTTTCTTCTGCTGCTTCCTGGTTATCCGGATTGGCATCGGGATGGTATTTTTTACTCATTTCCCTATATGCTTTTTTCACTTCCACATCTGTGGCAGATTCCGTAATACCCAGTACCTTGAAAGGATCGGCAATCATTTCTTGTCTCCTTTGGCATCTTCCTTCCGGCAAAATGCCCGATATTTTACCCAGACTCCTGAGTAAATAATATTTCTCAATATTTCAATATCCTGGACGATAGGCAGCATCTCGAAGGCTCGAGAACAATCCCCCATCATCAGGGTCAGTGTATTTTCCACTAATGCATCGAAATCCTTGCGATTCATGTAGGGAATCCAGGGATTGTAATTCTTGTGCTTCAGATCCTGCTCCAGGTCTTCTCTGGCATCTAGCAGATAGATGAACTTACCCAGATAGAAGCCCAGCTTCCGCAATTCGGCGGCCCATTCATCTTCTTTATATACCATGAGCTCTGCCAGCATCTTGCCGGTGTAGCCTGCCACCGTATCCAGGTCATCCATCTGCTCTTTCTCTGCCTTGGTCAGGTCAGCGATGTACTGGCGAATAGCCTGATACTGACGAGGCCAGCGCTTGCTGATGTCCTTGGTGTATTTTGAAAGAGCACCGGCAAAGGTTCTGCTCTTCAGATCCTTTTCATCACGCCAGTTGTCATCGGCCTTGCAGAAAGCCAGCATGACTTCCATATCAGCACAGTAATCTGTGATGTCGTTATAGACCATGGGATGCTTCTGGGTGGGGTGCACACCGCAGCGGCGTTCTTCCGTAATCAGACGTTCTTCATAAAGGCCATTTAGCAAAATGGCAAGAAATACCATGTCATAGGACAAGGTGACTTGCCCGCGATGACCGAATTTTTTCTTCAGAACATGGCAAAGACCGCAGTAAAAACTGCGGTATCTTTTATAGTCTTTAATCTTCAGTTCATCCTGATTGGCAACAACGTAACCGAACAAAACAACCTCTCTGGTTTCTTCACCTTATGTGGTCTTCTCGAAAGAATGACGACACTTGGGACAGGTTACTACCACATGGCCTCTGCCTTTGGGAACTCTCACATGCTGACCGCAGGAAGAACAACGGAAATAACGGTAATACTTGCGATCACGCATACGCTTCTTCTCAACCCGGAACATTTTTCTGAAGCGACCGATCAGGTGCTGGAAACGATCGTCTTCAGCACGTCTGGCATAAATGTTGCGGGACATGGAACGAAACAGTGTATAAAATACAAGGATCAAAGCGATCAGATATAACAA
>JAGHUB010000142.1 GCA_018065025.1 Candidatus Equihabitans merdae | reverse complement strand
AGAGACTTCCAGGTCGCTGAGAGATACCGGCATGCCGATTTCTTTGAAGAAAGCATCGGTGGCTTCGATACCGGCCAGGGCAGCGGCTTTGTCATCCTCTTCGGTGATATTCCAGACCTTTCTGGCGAATCTGGCGAAGCGGTCCAGCGCATCTTCATAGAGGTAGAGAGCCCAGGATTTCCAGACACAGGCCAGAGAAGCACCATGAGTGGTTCCATAGGTATAGCTGAGGGCGTGGCCCAGTTTGTGAACGGAGAAGTCACCGCCGCGACCAAAACCGGTGAGGCCGTTGTGGGACAGAGAAGAGGCCCACATGACTTCACCCATGGCTTCCACATCATTATCATCAGCCAGGATACGACGACCATTTTCTATAACGGTACGGAGCAGACCTTCGGCGATCTCATCAGTCATCTGACAGCTGATGCCGGGAATGAAATAACGTTCCATAGTATGCATCATGATATCGGCGATACCGGCGGCTTTCTGGTAGGCTGGCAGGGTGAGACACCAGACCGGATTCATGATGGCGAATTTGCAGCGGTTGTGGGGTGTGCTGAGACCGGCTTTGCGGCCCAGGGCTTCATTGGTGAGAACAGCAGAGTCTGACATTTCACTGCCGGCTGCCGGGATGGTCAGAACAACACCAACAGGCAGGGTTTTGTTCAGCTCAACTTTGCGTGTCCAGATATCCCAGAGATCCAGGTCCGGATTGGCAGCACCGTGGGCGATACCTTTGGCTGTGTCGATAGCGGAACCACCGCCTACCGGCAGCAGGAAGTCGATACCCTCTGCGATAGCCTGACGGACGCCTTCTTCTGCATAGGTCAGAAGGGGGTTGGGCTGAACACCGCCGAATTCCACATAAGAAATACTTTCGGCATCAAGAGAAGCCTCAACTTTATCAATGAGACCGCTGCGTTTGGCAGAACCGCCGCCGTAGACGATCATAACCTTTGAACCACCATACTGCTTGACCAGTTTGCCGGCCTGGCTTTCAGTATTTTCACCGAAGATCACATCGGTAGGAGCGTAATAGTTGCTTGTAATCATAGATAAACCTCCTTTGTGCATAGCACGTACATAGAGGCATTTTACCATAAAAAGT
>JAGHUB010000444.1 GCA_018065025.1 Candidatus Equihabitans merdae | reverse complement strand
GACCGATACCTTCAGCACCAAGTTCACGAGCCTTAGCAGCATCGTGAGGTGTATCAGCATTAGTTCTGACCTTCAGAACTCTGTATTCATCAGCCCATTCCATGATACGACCGAATTCACCGGCGATCTTGGCTTCTACTCTGCGGATGGGACCATCATAGATGTTACCTGTTGTACCATCGAAGGAGATGATATCGCCTTCATGATAGACCTTGCCGCCAAGTTTGAACTTCTTGTTGGCTTCGTCCATAACCATTTCGGAACAACCGGATACGCAGCAGCTACCCATACCACGGGCAACAACGGCAGCATGGCTTGTCATACCGCCACGAGCTGTCAGGATACCCTGAGCGGCTTTCATACCTTCGATATCTTCCGGTGATGTTTCAAGACGAACCAGAACGACCTTTTCACCACGCTGTGCCCAGGATTTGGCATCATCAGCTGTGAAAACGATCTTACCACAGGCAGCACCGGGGGCAGCACCAAGAGCCTTACCGATCAGTGTAGCCTTAGTCAGAGCAGTCGGCTCAAACTGGGGATGAAGCAGTGTATCCAGGTTTCTGGGATCGATCATAGAAACGGCTTTTTCCTTGGAGATCATGCCTTCATCTACCAGGTCGCAGGCGATCTTCAGAGCAGCCTGAGCTGTTCTCTTACCATTTCTTGTCTGCAGCATGTAGAGCTTCTTATCTTCGATAGTGAACTCCATATCCTGCATGTCTCTGTAATGATCTTCCAGCTTTGCGCAGATGCCGATGAACTGTTCGTAAACTTCCGGCATAACTTCCTTCAGCTGATCGATCTTCTGGGGTGTACGTACACCGGCAACAACGTCTTCACCCTGAGCGTTCATCAGGAATTCGCCCATGAGCTTCTTCTCACCTGTAGCCGGGTTTCTTGTGAAGGCAACACCTGTACCTGATGTTTCACCCATGTTACCGAAAGCCATCATCTGAACGTTAACAGCTGTACCCCATGAATACGGGATATCATTGTCACGACGATAGACGTTGGCACGGGGATTGTCCCATGAACGGAATACGGCTTTGATAGCTTCTACCAGCTGTTCCTTGGGATCTGTGGGGAAATCTTCACCGATCTTGCTCTTATATTCAGCCTTGAACTGGTTAGCCAGTTCTTTCAGATCTTCGGCTGTCAGATCAACGTCAAGAGATACGCCCTTGGCGATCTTCATCTTGTCGATGAGTTCTTCAAAGTATTTCTTACCGACTTCCATAACAACGTCGGAGAACATCTGGATGAATCGTCTGTAGCAGTCCCATGCCCAACGGGGATTACCGGACTTAGCAGCCAGTGTTTCAACAACTTCTTCATTTAAACCAAGGTTAAGGATGGTATCCATCATGCCGGGCATAGAAGCTCTGGCACCGGAACGAACTGAAACCAGCAGGGGATTGACTTTGTCGCCAAACTTCTTACCGGTGATCTTTTCCATCTCTTTGATAGCTTCCATGATCTGATCCATGATCACGCTGTTGATCATTCTGCCATCTTCATAAAATTGTGTGCAGGCGTCTGTTGTAATGGTGAAACCCTGCGGAACCGGCAAACCAAGGTTTGTCATTTCGGCCAGGTTAGCACCCTTGCCGCCCAGGATCTCGCGCATGCTTGCGTTGCCTTCGCTAAACATGTATACCCATTTTTTGTCCATTTGAAGCCTCCTTATAAGCGTCTTCTCTCTCTGATACTGTAACTATTACCTACAAAAATTGCTCGTTATTTTTTTACCAAATGCATTGTAATAGTTTCGTCAATATTATGCAAGATGCAACTTGCATTTTATTTAGTATAAACAAAAAAATTATCAATTATTTTTGATATTTTAACAAAATATCATCTCGGACTACCCTGACATGAAAAAAAGAACAGCAACCTTAGTTTTTCTTAAGAAAATCTAGATTGCTGTTCTATTCTGTTTTGTATACTTTTAGCGAATCTTTCTGCTAAATGTGATCAGAAATGGCCGCCGCCACCGGAGAAGGAACCACCACCGCCGCTGGAGAAGGAGCCGCCGGAGAAGCCACCACCGCTGCTGCCCTTGCTCTTAGGAATATGACGGACGGAATGATGCTTGCCTGTCATAATGACATTGTGGTGAGGATGCTTGATGTTAGAAGCATTGACAGGCGGTACTGTCTGACGGCTGGGTTTGGATATCTCATGCTTACCAACCAGACTTCCGCACACGATCAGGGCCACGATCAATGAGATCACCAGTGACCAGAAGGTGGGAATCAAGGCGTATAAAACATTTTCCAA
>JAGHUB010000389.1 GCA_018065025.1 Candidatus Equihabitans merdae | reverse complement strand
CTTGCCACCCTTGATCTGGATCGTGAAGATAGAAGCACCGCCGTTGGGGAAATATTTTTCGAGCAGGGCGTGATCCGGATGCTCCGGCAGGCTGGGATGGTTGACTTTTTCTACCTTAGGATGGTTCTGCAGATACTCGATAACTTTCTTGGTGTTCTCAGCGTGGCGTTCCAGACGAAGGCTTAAGGTTTCTGTGCCCTGAAGCAGAAGGAAAGCTGCGAAGGGAGAGATGCAGGCGCCCTGGTCACGAAGGAGAATTGCTCTGATGTAGGTGACGAAGGCGGCCGGGCCGGCAGCGTCTGTGAATTTTACACCGTGGTAGCTGGGATTGGGTTCGGAAATCCAGGGATATCTGCCTGATGCTGCCCAGGCATATGTGCCGCCGTCTACGATGACACCGCCAAGAGTTGTGCCGTGACCACCGATGAACTTTGTGGCTGAGTGAACAACGATATCAGCGCCGTGTTCGATGGGACGAATCAGATAGGGTGTGCCGAAGGTGTTGTCGATGACCAGGGGCAGGTTATGCTTATGAGCGATTTCAGCCAAAGCATCGATATCCGGAATATCGGAGTTGGGGTTGCCAAGGGTTTCGATGTAGATAGCCTTTGTATTGTCCTGAATAGCATCTTCAACGGCCTTCAGATCGTGAGCATCTACGAATGTAGTAGAGATACCGTAGAGGGGAAGGGTGTGGGCGAACAGGTTGCTTGTGCCGCCGTAGATGGTTTTCTGAGCGACGATGTGTTCACCCTGAGCTGCCAGAGCCTGGATGGCATAGGTGATAGCTGCAGCACCGGAAGCAACGGCCAAACCGGCTACACCACCTTCGAGAGCGGCGATACGTTCTTCGAAGACACCCTGTGTGCTGTTTGTCAGACGACCATAGATGTTACCGGCATCGGCCAGACTGAAACGATCGGCGGCGTGCTGACTGTTATGGAAAACGTAGCTTGTTGTAGCGTAAATGGGCACGGCACGTGCATCGGAAGCGGGATCCGGATTTTCCTGACCTACGTGAAGCTGCAGTGTTTCAAATCTATAATTACTCATTTTGTTTTCTCCTTGATTGTTTTCTTTGATTTTGTTGTTTAGATGTTTTTGATGTATAAGGTTCCATTTTTTTAATCAATCGAAACCGCATAAAAAATCCGGGGCTGTTATTAGCTCCCGGGCAAATGGCGTCATCTCGCTTGCTGTGAGATGTCAGATCTTAGTACATCGACATGCTAAAGAAGACGAATGCACCTGGCCACACAGACATGCCCGGGAGATCAACATTCGACAACAACACATGAGTGATACGTCTGAATAGTTTGTTCTCAACATGGCATTCGCTCTCCTTTCTTTTCGATTTCTCGAACTTGATGGTGTTATAATACACCTATCCACCCACCAAGTCAATGGGTTGATAGGAAAAATTTTTAAAAATTATTGATTTACCCAGTTAACCTGCGGTAGAATAGGCGAAACGAAAAGGAGGAGTGTGTTATGTTTTCAACGAAAGGACGCTATGCCATCCGTTTTTTGATAGATCTTTCAGAACACCTGGAAGGTGATCTGGTACGTTTAGATGAAGTGGCAGAGAGACAGGGAATCTCCAAGAAATACCTGGAGACCGTTGTGAAGATGTTGGTTGGGGCCAAGATGGTGAAAGGTGCCAGCGGTAAAGGCGGCGGTTACAGATTGCTGCGAGCCCCTGAGGAATACACCATCAGAGAAGTCCTGGAGGTGACAGAGGGATCTCTGGCAACGGTGGCCTGCACCAATAAGGATGCGGACCAGTGTCCCCGTGAATCATTTTGTAAAACACTTCCTATGTGGAAGAAGTTTGATGGGATGGTTTACGACTACTTTGAGAATATCACCATTGCCGATCTGAGAGATGGTAATGTATGAGGATGTCATCTCATTCTTTTATAATGGATTCTGACACAATATATAACAGCCACTGTCTGTAATAGACGGTGGCTGTTTTACGCATTGATGTGTTTATTTGTAATCGAATCCGCTGGGTTCGCTCATGGGCAGGTCCAGCAGTTCCGGATGGGCGAAAATATGTTTGATCAGCTTCAGGCTTCTGGCAAAATAGAAACCATCACCGATTCGTTCGTCCAGTGTAGCTGTGACATCGATCAGGACGCGGACCTGCATGGTGCCGTCGGGCATCATGACCTGCTCTTTACGCAGGGTACCGATGGTGATCATGATACTCTGAGTACCGTAGTTGGTCAGGTGATGATAGACAGCCGGGCACTTGATGGAGCCCAGATTGCTCAGAAGAACGCTGGTGTAATGAGGATCGCCGTCTTTTAAGGCTTTGGGGGTAAGTCCCCAGAAGTCCAGAAGACGAACCACTTTAACGATCAGCATCTGCAGAGGCAGAGGCAGGGACATGAGGCTGTTGATAACACCGTCGATGCCGTCTGTTCCGTGATCGGACTTTCTCATCTGATGAATGTCACCATAGAGATGTTTGGAAATAGTATCCAGTGTGTCATCCGGTCTGGGGGAAATGGTCATCAGGGATTCTTCAGCGCCATCAGCGAAGCGGCGTTTGGCGGTGAAGCTGAGAGAGACATCTTCACGCTGGTAGATACGACGGCCCTGAACGAAGCGGTTCATCAGGGGACGCTCCAGAACCATACGGGCTACAGCAACGATTGTGGCGTGGAAGATGGTGGTCTTGTAATCCGGGTGAGAAGCATTTTTTTCTTCCAGATAACGGACAACTTCAGTGCAGTCGAAGGTATCGAAGAGGCATACTTCACAGTCGGTTCTGTTGGGCCACAGGTGGCACATCAGTTTCTGCAGACCGGTGACATCATCAGGACGGTAACCGCCGTTTTTGTGTAATTTATGTTTTTTCTCAGCCATTTGCGTTCTCCTGTTCTGCTTCAGCGTTAGCTTCTTCTTCCAATTTTCTGTAGAATACCTTGCCAACCAGTGTCTTGGGCAGCTCTTTGCGAACTACAAGTTTCTTGGGCAGGGCATAGCCTGCAACATTTTCTTTGAGGACGTCCATGATGTGTTCTCTTAATTCTGCAGTGTCTTCAACACCGTCCTTCAGAACCACGTAAGCCACAACTTTCTGGCCGCGGCGGGGATCTTTTACGCCGATAACACAGCTGTAAGAGACTTCATCGATACCATCCAGAACATTTTCCAGCTGACCGGGATAGACATTGTAGCCGTTGGTGATGATCATACGTTTGATACGCTGTTTAAAGTAAACATAGCCGTCATCATCCATATAACCCAGGTCACCGGTATAGAGCCATGTGCGGCCGTCACCCAGCGTGCGTAGTGTCTGTGCGGTTTCTTCAGGATTCTTCAGATAACCAAGCATAAGGGTAGGACCGGTGAGTATGATCTCGCCTTCGGAACCGTTAGGCAGAACATCATCGGTGCCGGGAGAAACGATAGCGTAGATCATATCCGGCAGAGGCAGACCGATGGAACCGGGCTTAGGTGCATCATAGGGAGTCAGGCAGCTGGCTGTAACGCATTCTGTCAGACCATAACCTTCCTGAACCTGAACCTTGGAACCCCGGCTTGTGATGAAGTCATCTACCTTCTTCTTTAATTCAACAGACAGAGAATCGCCGCCTGAGAAGACGCCCTGCAGGTGATCGAAGTTGTGATTCTCCAGAGCCGGGATATGAAGCAGGGCTTCATAGATGGTAGGAACGCCGGCGATGAAGTTGGGGCGCTTCTTGATCAGCATATTGGCATAAGTTTTGGGACTGAAAGTAGGCATCAGGATACATTCGGCACCAAATACCAGAGCGGTGTGGATGTTGACGCCCAGACCAAAGCCGTGGAACATGGGCATGCAGCTGAGCATCTTGTGGCCCGGACCGAAAGGATAAGGGACCTGAGAACGGCACTGATAAGCCAGGCAGTTCATATTGTAGTTGGTCAGGCAGATGCCTTTGGGCAGGCCGGATGTGCCGCCGCTGTAGAGGATGACACTGGTCTTGCTGCGGTCAAATGCAGCTTCCGGTACTTCGGAACAGGATGCGCCTTTGGCCAGGAATCTGGTCCAGAGGATATCGCCGGCTCGGTCCGGATATTTGAGGAAACCACGACCCTTAGCCGCGATATAGGCCAGCTTAAGGGGAAGTGCCAGTTCATCCTGAATGCGTGTAACGATGACGGTGACGTCATGGTCTACATCCTTGACGGCTGTTTTGACCTTCTCATAGAACATGTCCACAGTCATGATATAATTGCTTTCAGCGAAGTTCAGATAGAAGGTGATCTCGCTCTGAGCTGACAGGGGATGGATCATGTTGGCAACGGCGCCGATCTTATTGATGGCATAGAATGCAGCGATGCACTGGGGAATGTTGGGCAGGCAGAGGGTGACGACATCACCTTCACGAACGCCGGCTGCATAGAAAGCCTTGGCAGCTGCATCAATCTTCTTAAGGAATTCCTTGAAAGATGTGGTGTGGTTATAGAATTCATAAGCCGGTTCAGCGGGGTATTGGCTTGCTGTCTCGGCGATATGACGATACATGGTGATCTCAGGATAATTGAGCTCTAACCTTGGTTTCATATTGTTCATTGTCTTTAACTCCATTTTTAATTTGAAACAAATCGTACTTATAATAACACAGATTAAACACAAATCGATGCTAAATTTGGATTCAAAAGAGACGTTTACCGCTTGATGTCTGAGCATTTTTAGGTTTTGAGGGATAAACATTGGGGAAGAATAAAAGAAATAATTATAAGGAAAAAAAGAAAAAAGGTCTGATCGGCAGGTTTTTCACCTTCATATTGGTTCTGCTGATTCTGGGCTTGATCAGTTCTGTAGCAGTCATGGGGGTCGTGATCTACCGGGCACCGGATCTGGATATCGTGGATGCGGAGCCGGAAGGTTATCGTACCAACGTGCTGGATGATCAGGGAAATGTTTCCCTGACCTTGTCGGGACAGGAATCCAATCGAGTATACGTTAAATTGGAAGAAGTGCCGCAGAATCTGCAAAATGCTTTTATCGCCATTGAAGACAGCCGTTTCTATAAGCATCACGGCGTGGATGTGAGAGGCATTTTGAGAGCCCTCTTCCAAGGTATCCGAACAGGCAGGTTTAGTGAAGGTGCCAGCACCATTACCCAGCAGCTTCTGAAAAATAATGTTTTCACCGGCTGGATGCAGGAGAAAAACTTCTTCGAAAAGGTAGAAAGAAAGCTTCAGGAACAGTATCTGGCTATCGTGCTGGAGACTAAAGTGGACAAGGCCTGGATCCTGGAGAATTACCTGAACACCATCAATTTGGGCGGCGGTAACTGGGGTGTTGAGACAGCGGCTCGTTATTATTTCGATAAAAATGTCTCGGACCTGACATTATCCGAAAGTGCCGTACTGGCCGGTATCACCAAGAATCCTACCAGTTACAATCCTCTGACCAATCCGGATAAGAATAATGCTCGTCGGGAAAAGGTTCTGAGAAATATGCTGGAGCAGGGTCTTATTGATGAAGAAGCTTATGACGAAGCCATGGCCGATAAGGTCTATGAGCGTATCGCAGAAGCTCACGGATCCGGTTTAGGGGCTGAAATCTTCGACTATTTCCAGGATGCCTTGATCTATCAGGTGCTGGATGACCTCATGGCTGGTCTGGAGATCAGCGAGGAAGCTGCCTGGAATATGATCTATCGGGGCGGCCTGACCATTTATTCAACTGAAAATACTCAGCTTCAGACTATCGCTGAAGAGGAAGTTAATAACGAAGCCTACAGCGGTAACGGCGCCCAGGTGTCTCTGGTTATCCTGGATCAGACCACCGGTGAGGTGAAAGCTCTGGTAGGCGGCAGAGGTTCTAAAGATGCCAGTCTGATCTACGACAGAGCTATCTCAAGCGTTCGTCAGCCCGGCTCAGCCATCAAGGTTATCGGCGAATATGCCGCAGCTCTGGAGCAGGGCAGTATCACACTTGGTACCGTTATGGATGATGAGCCCTACGCTTACTCCGATGGCACAAGCGTATCCAACAGTGACGGCGATTATGACGGCAAGATCACAGTAGCTCAAGCTATAGCCAGTTCTAACAATATCGTGGCTTTGAAGACCTTCCAGCAGGAAGGCGTAGACCGGGTCTTCAGCAGCATTGAAGGATTTGGTATCAGCACCTTGACAGGAGATGATAAGTACGAAGCTCTGGCTCTTGGCGGTACCACAAACGGCGTTACCAATCTGGAACTGACAGCAGCCTATGCCGCTATCGCTGATGGGGGCCATTATCATGAGACCAGTTATTATACGAAGATTCTGGATCATGATGGTAATGTACTGCTTAGCAATGTACCGGATACTCATGTGGCTGTCAGCGAGTCAACAGCCAGACTTCTGACCACCGCTTTGGAAAAGGTCATGGTGGATGGCACAGGCCGCGGAGCCAGATTTGACGGCATGACACTGGCTGGTAAGAGTGGTACTACCAATGGTATTCGAGACGCTTGGTTTGTTGGTTATTCTCCGTATTTCACCTGCGGTATCTGGGGTGGTTATGATGATAATGCTACTCAGGAAGATAATGAGTACGTTAAGCATATCTGGAAAGCTGTTATGCAGCGAGCCAATGACGGTCTGGCAGATAATGGTCTTACTGATGCTTCAGACATGGTAAAAGCTAAGATCTGCACCAAGTGTGGTGATCTGGCTGTGGATGATGTGTGTGATGTTTCCATGCAGGGCGATATGACAGCTGAGGTTTATTTCCTGAAGGGAACAGAACCGGTATCCAGTTGTACATGTCATAAAAAAGTTACCGTATGCACTGAAACCGGTTTAAAGAGCCGAGTTTACTGCCCGGCAGATAAGCTGGAGACCAGAGTTTATCTGGTAGAGGGTACAGCAGGAACAGCTGATGAAGCCTTTGCCCTGCCCTCTGATTTTGATAAGAATCTCTGCACAGAACATACTCATTTCTGGAGCAGCTGGGGTCTTGGGGATGACAGTGATAGTGAGTCAGAACCCTCAGACAGCGAATCCGGCTCCTGGTGGAGTGGCCTGTGGGGCGATGACTCCGACAACGGTGGTTCCGGCAATGGCAGCGGTTCAAACGGCAATAATAGTCATAACAATAACGGCAACAACTCTAGTGGCAATAATTCGGGAAGTGGCTCCGGCAGCAATGGCAATAATGCCGGCGGTCAGGATTCCGAGGGCAGCGGATCCTGGTGGGAATGGCTGTTTGGAAATCAGTAAATAGTGAGGAGGAATTGTATGAAAAAGAGAATTGGTTTGTTTGCTTTAGCAGCATTGATGGCTATTTCTTTGATGGGCTGCGGCAGATCATATGCTAAGTCAGAAGCATCGGAAGCTGTGATGGAAGAGCCATACTATGGTGGTAATGGTTTAGCAACTTATGGCGAAGCAGCCGCCGAGGCAGATTATGAAGAGGCTTATGAGGAAGAAGCTGCAGAAGAGAGAGTCGGTGGCATCGACCTGACATCTCAGGCTCAGTCAGAACAGAAACTGGTCTACACCTGCTCCATCAGCATGGAGACACTGGAGTACAACAAGACTCTTCAGGCCGTCAATGATCTGATTGCGCAGTATGAAGGCATCATTGAATACGAAGGCACTTCAAACAGTGATTACAACTGGTACAGAGCAGGGGATCACACCGGTACATGGAGCACCTATCTTACTATTCGTATTCCGGCTGAATCCTATCAGGCTTTCTTGACAGACCTGGAAGGTACCGGTGGTCAGATCCGTGATAAGTCTCAGAATGTTCAGAATATCACCGGTGCCTACAATGATCAGGCCGTCCTGGTTGAGGCTCTGAAGACTCAGGAAGAGCGTCTTCTGAAAATGATGGAAGAGGCCGAAACCATCGAGGAAATGATCGCTGTTGAAGCCCGTCTGACAGAAGTTCAGACCGAACTTAATCAGGCAAACTCAGTTTTGAGCGGCTATGACACCGATGTCAGCTATTCCACAGTCAATCTGAGCATTCAGGAAGTGAAGGATTACTCAGTGGTTGAAGATGAAGAAAGCTTCGGTCAGCGTCTGGCCCGGACTTTTAAGAATTCCTGGAGTGATTTCGCCAGCTTCCTTCAGACTTTAGTCGTCATCATTCTTTATCTCTTCCCCTTCCTGCTTATCCTGGCTGCTATCGTGGCTCTGGTGGTCTTCCTGGCCAAGAAGGCTTCTAAGAATCGCCCGCCTCGTGCTCCCAAGCCTAAGAAAGAGAAGAAATCTTTCTTAAAGAAAAATAAGAAAGCACAGGAAACGGCAGAGGCTCCGCAGCAGGATGACGGTGCAAAATAATAAAGGTATAGAATAAATAGTGTATAAAGAAATCCCGGGAGTTGAGAAACTTCCGGGATCTTTGATATGTACCATTGATGATTATTCTGTCTTATTCAGTTGAACAGAATGTGTGTCTTGGGTCAATCGTCATCTTCGATTTCCATGGACTGGATGTAGACATCCCGTCCTTTTTTTAAGGTGACATTTCTGCCTTTGCAGTAAGGGCAGATCAGGCGGAAGTCCTCCAGGTCTCCATCTTTGTCGCAGTCTCGGCAGTAGACCAGGCCATTTTCCCTGGTAATGCGAAGTTCTGCGCCTTCAGCGATGGTGCCTTCTGTCAGGGCTTTGAAGT
>JAGHUB010000282.1 GCA_018065025.1 Candidatus Equihabitans merdae | reverse complement strand
CCGTCGTAACCGCAGATGCTGCAGTAGTCGCTCTTGGTGTTGAGCTCGGCGTACATGATGTTGTCATAGATGAACTTCATGACGGACAGAACAGCGGGAATGTTGTTCTGCATGTTGGGTACTTCGATGTAACTGATCGCACCACCCGGTGACAGCTTCTGGAATTCAGATTCGAACTTCAGCTTCTTGAAAGCATCGATTTCTTCTGTAACGTGTACATGATAGCTGTTGGTGATGTAGTTCTTGTCTGTAACGCCGGGGATAATACCGAAACGCTTCTGGAGACATTTTGCGAACTTGTAGGTTGTGGATTCCATGGGAGTGCCATAGACGGAATAGCTGATATTTTCAGCTGCTTTCCACTCAGCACACTTATCATTCAGTCTCTGCATAACAGCCAGAGCGAAGGGTTTGGCTTCCGGATCGGTGTGGGACTTGCCTGTCATACGCATGCAGGTCTCATACAGACCAACATAACCCAGGGAAATGGTTGAATAACCATCGTACAGGAGTTTGTCGATCTTCTCACCCTTCTTGAGGCGGGCCAGAGCACCGTTCTGCCACAGGATGGGAGCAACATCGGATGTTGTGCCTTTCAGACGTTCATGACGGCATCTGAGGGCTCTGTGACAAAGCTCAAGACGTTCGTCCAGGATCTCCCAGAACTTGTCCATATCGCCGTAGGATGAGCAGGCTACGTCTACCAGATTGATGGTGACAACACCCTGGTTGAAACGGCCATACATCTTGTGTGTGCCATCCGGATTGCGCTGTTTGTCTTCGACTGTCAGGAAGGAACGGCAGCCCATGCATGTGTAGACATTGCCATTCTTGTATTCCTTCATCTTCTTGGCGGAGATGTAGTCGGGAACCATTCTCTTGGCTGTGCACTTGGCGGCCAGCTCTGTCAGATACCAATATCTGGAATCTTCTGTGATATTGTCTTCATCCAGAACGTAGATGAGTTTGGGGAAGGCCGGTGTGATCCAGACACCCTTCTCATTCTTAACACCCTGCATTCTCTGAATCAGGACTTCTTCGATGATGGCAGCCAGGTCTTCTCTGGTCTGACCTTCCGGTACTTCATCCAGATACATGAAGACAGTGACGAAAGGAGCCTGACCATTACATGTCATCAGTGTGATCAGCTGATACTGAATGGTCTGAATACCTTTAACGATTTCTTCGTGAAGACGGGATTCAACCAGCTTATTGATAATGGTCTCATCCATGGATTCGCCGCACATTTCTCTCTCAGCGATAACAGTCTTACGAATCTTCTGACGGCTGATATCAACGAAAGGTGCCAGATGTGACAGTGAGAAGGACTGACCACCGTACTGGTTTGAAGCAACCTGGGCAACGATCTGTGTGGTAACGTTGCAGGCTGTATGGAAGCTGTGGGGCTTCTCAATCATGGTTTCGGAAATGACGGTGCCGTTCTGCAGCATGTCTTCCAGATTGATCAGGTCACAGTTATGTTCACGCTGTGCATAGTAGTCAGCATCATGGAAATGAATCAGACCTTCTTCATGAGCCTGTACGATTTCTTCAGGCAGAAGGATACGACGTGTCAGATCCTTGCTGACTTCGCCGGCCATGTAGTCACGCTGTGTGGAGTTGATGACCGGATTCTTGTTGGAGTTTTCCTGTTTAACTTCTTCGTTGGACTGGTTGATCAGAGAAAGGATACCATCGTCAGTGGTATTGGACTTACGAGCCAGGTTTCTCTTATAACGATAACGGACGTACTTCTGAGCAACTTCGAAACCACGCATTTCCATGATACCGGTTTCAACCAGATCCTGGATGTCTTCAACGTTGACGGCGTGTGAAGAAGACTCTACTTCTTTGGCAATAGTCTCGGCAACGGCCTTGATCTGGTAGATATTCATCTGATGAATGGGATCTACTTCTTCATTGGCCTTCTTGATAGCGTTAACGATCTTAGAGATATCAAAGGTAACTTCTTCACCGTTACGCTTAATAATATTCGTATGTACTATACTGCCGCTAATCTCCATGTTCACTCCCCTCCATTTTAAAGTGAAAAAGCAAAAAACCTATGTAATAAAGCCATCTTTGGCTGTTATCCTGCGACATCCCCTATTGTGTCGCATCTATATATCGCACTATATGTAGGAGAATTATGTAATCCAACACTATATCTAGTGCTCACCTATCATATATCAACACTATAAAAAAGAAAAGGGGGATTTTTGTTTTTTTTATGTATTTTCCGCAAGCCCTTATTTGTCGCCATTTTTTGGTGTTTTTTCTTTTTGGACATATAGCATGATATCTTGCTTTCCACCTACTAAATCACCCCTTTGATTGGCGACCCGCCACTGCTCTTTGGACATATAGCATGATATCTTGCTTCCCATATACTAAATCAGGCCTCTGGGCGACGACCCGCCGCTGCTCTTTGGACATATAGAACTTTATCTTGCTCAATATATACGAAAAAAATCATCCCCGGATGATGGTTATCATCCGGGGACAAATCAATTCACTTATTAGTCAATTTACTTATTGGTCAGTTCTTTAAGAATACTTTCAAAGCCGTGGTAGGCCTTCAGCAGTTCGCTGATTTCAATGTACTCATCTCTGACATGAGCAAGGCTCTCCAATGAGGGACCGTAGCCGATGGTGGGAATTCCTGCTTCGCCGCAGAAATGGCTGCCATTGGTGCAGAAGGAGAAGTGGGACAGCTTGGGTTCGATGCCGGCGTTCTCCAGACCCTTGAGGGCGGCCTGTACATAGGGATGTTCTTCTGATACTACCCATGCCGGGAAGTAGCGCTTAGCTTCGATGGTTTCGCCGGTCCAGCACTGTTCACTGCCTTCAGCCAGGTAGACCTTGGCTTTCAGTTCAGGAATCTTGGCCTTGGCGCGTTCGATGGCATCTTCTACCTGACCCAGGATGACGGATTCGTCTTCACCTACCAGTGTGCGGCGGTCAAATGTTGCGCGGCACAGAGAGGGAACAACAGATGCACCCGGATAGGGAGCTGAGATAATGTCTGTCAGTTCCAGGATACCTTTACCCAGGATCGGATGTTCGTTGGGCACGATCTTACGGATTTCTTCAATAAGAGTCATCATATGGTAGACAGCATTCACGCCCTTGTCCGGATTGGATGAATGACAGCTGACGCCTTCAGTTTCAACTACGACTTCGGCTCTGCCTCGCTGACCGATCTTGACTGTTGAAGTTGTAGCTTCACCAACGATAACAAAATCAGGCTTGGTAAGCTTTGTCACTTCACGGGCTGATACGCCCTCAAAACATTCTTCATGAACGGTACCCGAAACTCAGATAGTACCGGCAAAATCTCCGCCTGTAGCTTCATTATAAGCGGCTGCAGCTGCAATCATAGCAGTTACAGAACCTGTCATATCAGAAGTAGCTCTGCCATAAATGCGGCCATCCACCATTTCAGCCTCAAAGGGCTTATGGGTCCACATTTCCTCATCGATAACATCCACATGGTCAATGTGGCCATCCATCAGGATCGTCATACCATCTCTCTTGCCATGAATGGTACCGATGACGCTACCATATCGGTCGATCACTACC
>JAGHUB010000097.1 GCA_018065025.1 Candidatus Equihabitans merdae | reverse complement strand
TCACAGCTTTCTTATATTATGTTTGGTCTGGCCTGCTTAAGTCCTGTAGCCATGACCGGCGCTCTGCTGCACGCTCTGTTCCATGCAGCCATCAAGACCACCCTCTTCATGTGTGCCGGCGCCATTATTCTTAACACAGGCAAGCACAGAGTCAGTGAAATGCGTGGTGTGGGACGTCTCATGCCTAAGACTATCTGGTGCTGGACCCTGGGTGCCCTTGGCCTCATCGGTATTCCGCCTACAAGTGGTTTCATCAGCAAATGGTACTTAGCTACCGGTGCTCTTAGTACAGATATCGGGATCTTCTCTTATCTTGGTCCCATCATCCTGCTGGTCAGTGCCCTGCTGACAGCCGGTTATCTGCTTCCTATCACCATGAGAGGTTTCTTCCCCGGTGAAGAGTTCGAAGGCGTAAGAGGAGAGAAGGAAGCACCTGTTAAGATGCTGATTCCTCTTGTCATCATGGCTGCGGCCGTGGTTCTCATGGGTGTGCTGCCCAATCCCTTTATTAACTATCTCAGCTGCATCTGCAGCGGATTGATGTAGGAGGTGCCTCATGAAAGCGTATTTTATGGCTGTGGCAGTACTCCTGCCGATCTTAAGCGGTCTGCTGATTCCTGTTTTACCCATTAAGTCACGTAAGGGCCGCAACATTTACACCGAAATCATGGTTATTCTGACAACCATCCTGGTGTATGCCCTTCTGCTCAACAAACCCACCGAATCCATCGTTTTGCTGAGCTTCCCACAGAGCTTACAGATTGCTCTTCATATCGACGGTATGGGTTCTGTGTTCTGCGCCATCGTAGCATCTCTGTGGCCTCTGGCTACCCTGTATGCCTTCGAATATATGGTGGGAGATAAGAGAGAGAAGCAGTTCTTCCTTTTCTACACCATGACTTACGGCGTCACCCTTGGTATCGCCATGGCAGCGGATATTCTGACCATGTACTGCTTCTACGAAGCCCTGACTCTGGTCACCTTCCCTCTGGTTATGCATACCATGAGCCGTGAAGCTGTTCACGCCACAAGAACTTATCTGATCTATTCATTGGGCGGTGCTGCTTTCGCCTTCATGGGTATGATCTTCATCCTGGTTTATGGCGAGACATCCACCTTCACAGCAGGCGGCGTGCTGAATAATCTGACCGATCCGGCTGCTCTGACAGCGCTTCCTTTTATCTTTGTGCTGGCCTTCATGGGCTTCTCAGTCAAAGCCGCCATGTTCCCCTTAGGCGCCTGGCTGCCTACAGCCGGTGTAGCTCCTACTCCGGTTACAGCCCTGCTCCATGCCGTAGCTGTTGTTAAAGCCGGTGCATTTGCCTGCATGCGTCTGACTTATTTCGCTTTCGGCACCAAGTTCCTGAAAGGTACCTGGGCCCAGGGTATCCTCATGAGTCTGGCTATATTTACGATCGTTTATGGCTGCAGCCGGGCCTTTAAGGAGACTCACCTGAAACGTCGTCTGGCTTACTCCACCATGAGTAACTTGTCCTACATTCTCTTTGGTGTTCTGCTTATGTCTCCGGCAGGTCTCATCGGTGGTCTGGCTCATATGGTCTGCCACGCTGTTATGAAGATATGTTCTTTCTTCTGTGCCGGTGCCATCAACCACCATGCACACAAGTATTACATCCATGAACTGGATGGTCTGGGACGTAAGATGCCGGCCACATTCCTGGTATTCACCATCGCCGGTATGGCCCTGATGGGTGTGCCGGGCCTGTGCGGTTTCGTCGGAAAATGGTATCTGGCCAAGGCTGCTTTCATTGAAGGCGGTGCCTTACCTTTGATCGGCGTCTTCTCACTGCTGATCTCAGCCCTGTTGACAGCTATCTACAACCTGGCTGTTTCCATCCGTGCCTTCTTCCCCGGCAAGGATTTCGACTACAGTACCATCACACTGGCTCATAAAGTTGACTGGCAGATGATGGTTCCTCTGGTGATCTTCGTTATCGCCATGGTATTCATCGGTTTTTATTCCACGCCGATCCTGACTTACCTTGAAGGTATTGCAGCGGCAGTTTAATACATAGTAAATGGAGTAGATATGGAAACGATTTTCTTCAATATTCCGGATATATGCGGCTTCGGCCTTCATTTCCAGCTGGATGGATTCCGTCTGGTCTATGCCGTTGTGGGTACATTTATGTGGCTCATGGCTGCCTTGTTGTCTCCGGAGTATATGAAGCACCATGATCACAAGGTGCGTTATTACATTTTCCTGTGGGCCACTTACCTGGCTACCATGGGCGTCTTCCTGTCTTCCGATCTGTATACTACCTTCATTTTCTTCGAAATCATGTCCTTCACATCTTATGTGTGGGTAGCACAGGAGGAAAATGCGCCGTCACTTCGTGCGGCGGAGACATACCTGGGCGTTGCCGTTATCGGTGGTCTGGTCATGTTGATGGGCCTCTTCCTGCTTTATAAAACTATCGGCACGCTGACCATTAATGAGATCAGGGATGCTGCAGCCCTGTGTGAAAATAAGAAAATGATTTACGCATCAGCCTGCTGCATGCTTGTAGGTTTCGGTGCCAAAGCCGGTGCATTCCCTCTGCATATCTGGCTGCCCAAGGCTCATCCCGTTGCTCCGGCTCCCGCATCAGCCCTGCTGTCCGGTATTCTGACTAAGGCCGGCATCTACGGTGTCCTGATCCTGACGGCTCAGTTCTTCCTGGGAGATAATCTGTGGGGCACATTGATTCTGGCTCTTGGTACACTGACTATGTTTGGCGGTGCTCTGCTGGCTGTATTCTCCGTTAACCTGAAGCGTACACTGGCCTGCTCATCTATGTCACAGATCGGCTTCATCATGGTAGGTATCGGTATGCTGGCATTTCTGGGTGGCGAAGAAGGCGTTCTGGCCGCTCCCGGTGCAATGCTTCACATGATCAACCATTCCCTGATCAAGACAGTTCTCTTCCTGTCAGCCGGTGTCTTCTATATGAATACACACACTCTGGATCTGTCAGAGCTTAGAGGTTTCGGACGTAAGAAACCCTTCCTGATGGTCTGCTTCCTGATCGGTGCCCTGACTATCGCCGGTGTTCCCGGCTTGGGTGGCTATGTCAGTAAGACACTGCTTCATGAAGCCATCCTGGAATACCACGGTGGTATCTGGTTCAAGGTAGTTGAGTGGACCTTCCTCTTCAGCGGCGGTCTGACAGTAGCCTATATGACTAAGTTGTTCATCTGCCTCTTTGTGGAAAAGAATGCGGATCCTCTGGTTCAGGCCAAATACGATGCCAAGAAGACTTACATGAATGTCGCCAGTGCTATTTCCGTTGGTGCTTCAGCCCTGGTTCTTCTGGTATGGGGCATTTTCCGTCACAGTATTATGGAAAATGTTGGGCTCTTGGGCAGAGAGTTCATGAACATCGAAGGTCATAGCCATGCAGTTCATTATTTTGCCTGGGAAAACCTGAAGGGCGGTTTGATCTCCATCGTCATCGGTGTGCTGGTCTACCTCTTCTTCATTCGCAAGTTCCTCATCAAAGAAGGTCGTTACCTCAATCTGTGGCCGGCCTGGTGGGATCTGGAAGACCTGCTCTATCGTCCCCTTCTTCTGGGTGTGCTGCCTATCATGGGTGCCTTCTTCTGCCGTATCTTCGACAGCTTCCTGGATGCCATCATCGTCACCTTGAGAAAGACATTATTCCGTGACAGCCCTCTGCCTTATGTTCATGAAGAAGGTAATGAGATGACTGCCAGAATGGGTATTATTCTGATGGAAATCCAGAACCTTCTCAATAAGACCATTCGCCGTAAGAACCCTGTCTACAAGGATTGGGTACACCTGATGGCGGTTCGTCACGAGGAGAGAGATGCGGTGCGTTCCGTTATCACACGAAGCATTTCCTTCGCTTTGCTGATGTTCTCCCTGGGCTTCAGTTTGATCATGATCTATATGCTGATTATCCCTGTTATCGGC
>JAGHUB010000030.1 GCA_018065025.1 Candidatus Equihabitans merdae | reverse complement strand
ATTTTTTGTTTCATAGGAATTTTAATGAGTGGCGTACATTAATTTTCCTGACAAGAGAAAAATCTAAGATTAATCTTCTTCTTCGAAAGCAAGTTCTGTTGTCTGGTTCTTCGGCGGGAAGATGACGGAGAATACCAGGAAGCAGATCAGAGCAGCTACAAGACCCGGAACGATAGTCTGGCTGAAGTGGATACCAAACAGGTTGCCGCCTGAGAACTTATCAAGGTAAACAACAACGATTGTACCGGCGATAAGGGAAGCGATTGTACCGGCTGTAGAAGCCTTCTTCCAATAGTGACCAAGTACATACGGGAAGAATGTACCGGCAGCACGGAGTGTGAAGCAGAACATCAGGATTGTTACGATACTCTGTGTATTGAACAGAGCGATGAACATGGAAGCAACACCAACCAGGCACATAACAATCTTAGTAACCTTCATAACTTCTTCACTGGAAGCACTGGGTTTCAGAACAGCTTTGTAGATGTCGTTTGCGAAGATAGAACCGGCACCAAGAAGGTCGGAGTCGGAACTTGACATTGTGGCAGAGATGATACCGGCGAACAGAAGACCGCAGATGATAGCGGGCATTGTCTGGATAGCCAGAACCGGAAGAGCATAACGAGCACCAACTGATTCGAAGGAAGCTGCATCGAACTTGCCCATGTTGATCAGAGCCAGAGTGATGATACCAAGGATTGTGGGGATGAAGGCATAGATGAAGTTGATGAGAGCAGCCAGCCATGCACCACCCTTTGCAGAAGCGCCATCCTTAGCGGCATAGAAACGAGAAACGGCTTCCTGACCAACTGAGAATGTAGCAACATACATGATAACCAGAGAAACAATAGCAAACAGGTCATAACCCTTGAACAGGTTCATGGTGTCTGCCGGAACATTAGCCATGATAGCATCCCAGCCGCCGGCGTGGTTCATAGCGAACGGAACGGCGATGATCATACCGATAACGATCAGGAATACCTGGATGAAGTCAGTCAGTGTGACGGACCACAGACCACCCATGATGGAGTAGACTGTAACAACTACAGCAACGATGATAACAGCGAGCTTGTAGCTGATGCCAAGCATAGTTGAAAGGATAACGGATGAAGCGATGAACTGACCTGCTGTAAGGCCAACCAGCGGAAGCAGCATGATGATAGCTGTGATCAGACCGCTGCCCTTGCCATAACGTCTGCGGAAGTATTCCGGAACAGTCTTAACTGTAGCGCCACGGAATCTTGGGGCAAGGAAACTTAAGATAACGAAAGCGATACCCATGGTAACGATGTACCAGGCAGCGCTGAGACCGTAGTCGCCCATACCATTCTGAACAACACCGAGTGAACTACCACCACCGATTTCGGTAGCAGCCAGTGTACCGGCCATCAGGAACGGACCAAGGCGTCTGCCGGCGACCATGAAGTCTGTGTTGGATGTGATCTTCTTGGATGAATACCAACCGATGAAGAGCATAACCAGCAGATAGAGAATGACAACGATAGTTACGATTGCATTAGAACCCATATCTTTCCCTCCTCTTTAATAAGATAGTTTTTAGTTGTCAGTATCATTTTAACAAAGCCCTAAAAGTGTAAAAATTACCGAAAATGTTAGTTTTCTACCAATTATGCAAGACACTTAAAAAATCATTTTTCAGGTGGTATGATAATAAAATCACAAGGGGTATGCCGATGGAGGATATATTATGCTGAGGATTGCTATTTGTGATGATCACGAAGACGAAAGCCTACTGGTTCGTCAGTACACAGAACGATTCTTTAGTAAGAAAACAACGGACATAGAGATGGATGTTTATCCTTCTATGACGGCTTTATTAGAGACCGGGAATGCTTACGATCTCTATCTTCTTGATGTCCTCATGCCCGGCATGACCGGTATCGAAGGTGCCCGTCATCTGAATACCCGGGACAACCAACCCCTGATCATTTTTATCACATCATCCATGGATGCCGCCATCGAAGGTTATGGCGTCAATGCAGCCGGTTTTCTGCTGAAACCCCTGGCTTACGACAAGTATTGTGAAACCATGGAGCGGGTTTTCGACCGCTATCTGTTTCCTGAAGAGAAGACTATCACCATTACCTACAATCGGGTTCCTGTCAGTATTCCACTGTCTCAGATCATGTATCTGGAAAACAAACTTCACTCCGTCAGCATCTTCTTGTCTGATGGACGTATCTTCACTGAGAGCAGCAAATTATCCTCTTATGCCGATAAGCTGACCATCGATGATTCTTTTGTCAGATGTCATCAGAGCTACATCGTTAACATGAAATATGTCAAAGACATCGATGAAGCGGGATTTGTGTTGTATAATGGTACCTACGTGCCCATATCCCGGTCACGCTATAAGCAATGTAAGATGGATTTCTACCATTTCCGTCTTGATTGAAGAATCTGACGTTAGAGGATAACATAGTCCACTATGGATGACGAAGTCGTATTAGTCTTTTACAACTTAATCGTTCTGGCCATCCGTATGATGCCCACATTTATCTGCCTGGCTCCTAAGTACCGGAACAAGGAAAATATCGCGGCGGTTTCAGTTTATGTCTGGACCGTCATGATTTTTGTGCAGGAATTGCTGCCTTTATCCAGAAGTGATCAGGTGGTATTTTCCGGTGTTTTCGCTATGCTGTTTTTCATGGTTCTGCTGATCTTCTTTGAGGGACGAGCACTGGAGAAAGCATTTCTTTATATCTCAGCATGGCTTTTCGCAACTTTGACAACATCCGTCAATATCCTGGTGGCCAGATTCATCGGTGACTTTGTTCACTTGTCTTATCCGGCGATCTGTCTGATCTTGTCTCTGCCTGTTTCTACCGGTTTTTATTTCTTCGTTAAATACTATCTGAAAGATCGTGTCAATGCTATTTATGACACCATTTCTAACAAGAACAGCAGCCTTTTATTGGCTGTTCCTACTTCATTTTTTATCATTATCACCTGGGGACGTCACTCCTTATTTTCTGAAGAAACATTGTTGGCGGAAAGTCTGGAGTATGACATCTTCTTCCTGGTTCTGTGCATTATCATGATTACGGTTTACATCATTCTGATCGATAACATTTTGCACATGATCAATGCCCAGCGGTATGAAGATGAGATGCAGTTCATGAAGAAACTGATGGTGCAGGAGAAGCAACATTACAATCAGGTGCTGGAGTATCAGGAACAGATTCGTATCATCCGTCACGACTTCCGCCATCATATTCATGCTTTGAAAACCATGGATAAGGCAGAACAGACCAAGTATCTGCAGTCTTTGAATTTGGAACTGGATGCGGTATCCAACATCTTTTACTGTGAAAATCAGGCTCTGAACAGCTTGTTATCCGACTATAATGAACGGGCTAAGAGTGAAAATATCGACTTCCGGGTCAAGATTTCACTGCCCAAACGACTGCCTTTGGACGATCTGACTTTGTGCATTATCGTAGGTAACCTTCTGGAAAATGCTATGGAAGCTTCTCTGAAGCTTAACACCGGCCGTCAGATCGAACTGAACGCCAGATGGATTGACGATGCTCTGATGATGATCGTGGAAAATGCATTCGATGGCAAGGTAAATGCCAAGGGAGACAAACTCTTATCCACAAAAGGCCAGGGCGGCCTGGGTCTCATCAGCATCAAGCGCCTGCTGAATCACGAAGGTGACGACTTCGATATCAGCTACACAGAAGATCGCTTTATCGCCATGGTAAAAATCGCAGACAGGACACTGGGGTAGAGAGCAAAATGCTTTCTGCCTCTTTTTATTCTTGTTGACCAGATACCCCATAGGGGTATATAATGCCCAATAGCAGATACCCCAAGGGGGTATCTATATCAAGAATGATGCCTGTAGGAGTACATAATATGAAAGAAGAATCCTGCTGCTGCAGCGGCAAGCACAAAGATAGGGATGAGAAAGAAATCAAATCTCTGATGAATCGCCTTAACCGAATCGAAGGCCAGATTCGCGGCATCAAGGGCATGCTGGAAGATGGTGCTTATTGCACGGATATTCTGGTCCAGTCTCAGGCAGCGGTGGCTGCTATCAATTCTTTTAACAAGGAACTACTGTCAAATCACATTCATACCTGCGTAGCCGAACACATCCGTCAGGGTGATGATGAAGTCATCGATGAGCTGGTAGTGACACTACAGAAATTGATGAGATAAAAAAGGAACTCAGAATTATATGGATAAATACTTAGTGACAGGCATGACTTGTGCAGCATGTCAGACCAGAGTGGAGCGAGCTGTCAATAAGGTTGACGGGGTCACATCTTGCTCCGTAAGCCTTCTGACCAATTCCATGGGTGTGGAAGGCACAGCCTCTCCGGAGGATATCATTAGTGCTGTTGTGGCAGCAGGTTATGGTGCTTCATTGCAAGCTGGATCAGGAAGCGGAGGCGCAGGTAATGGTGTATCAGGTTCCGGCGGCACCGGATCAGCCAACTCCGGCATGCAGGCTGCTTTGGCTGAATCATTGAAAGACCGTGAAACACCCATTCTTAAGAGAAGACTTATCGCCTCCATCGGTTTTGTATCGGTCTTGATGTACTTCTCCATGGGCCACATGATGTGGGGATGGCCTCTGCCGGCATTTTTCATGGGTAATCATGTGGCTATGGGATTGGTTCAGCTTTTGTTGGCCGCCATCGTCATGGTCATTAACCAGAAGTTTTTCATTAATGGTTTCAGAGGACTTATCCACAGAAGCCCCAACATGGACACCTTGGTTGCCCTTGGTTCCGCCGCATCATTTGTCTGGAGCACTTATGCATTATTTGCCATGACAAGAGCCCAGGTAGATG
>JAGHUB010000350.1 GCA_018065025.1 Candidatus Equihabitans merdae | reverse complement strand
CCCATACCCGGATCCACAGGGATATTGTAACGGCCAAGAATCTCTCATTCAATCTGGTAGTCATTCTTGATCTGCATAACCTTGTCACCGGTACGGAAGAGCCGTTCCCCAAAATGATGTTCTTTCTTCTTAGGTGAAGGTGGGTTCAGACGTTCCTGCAGCAGCTTATTGAGCTGTTCTACACCCAAGGCCCCCTTCTTCATGGGACACAATACCTGAATCTCTTCCTTGCTGGTACCAACATAAGCCGGCAGTTTTCCTTCGATGAAACTTACCATCTGATTAATAATGACATCGGGATCAGACCGACGCAGGAAGAAGAAATCCTTACTCTTGGTATCCAGATTGATCTGCTGTCCGTCATTGATCTGGTGGGCATTGACGATGATATCACTGCCCTCTTCCTGTCTGAAAATATGCTTCAGACGTACCAAAGGGAAGACATCTGCAGCGATCATATCCCGCATCACATCTCCCGGACCTACGGAAGGAAGCTGATCTGCATCACCTACCATGATCAGTCTGGTACCGGGCACAATAGCTTCCAGCAAGGCCCCCATCAAAGTGATATCTACCATAGACATTTCATCCACGATAATGACATCTGCTTCCAGAGGGTTGCTGGCATCACGGCCAAAGATGCCCTGTTCGTCACCGCCCCCTGTCATGCCGACCTCCAACAGACGATGAATGGTGGAGGCTTCGTAACCGGTAGCTTCTGTCATACGTCTGGCTGCCCGTCCTGTGGGAGCTGCCAGCAGAAAACTCATCTTGGCATGTTCAAAATACCGCAGCATCTCATTGATGGCCGTGGTCTTACCTGTGCCGGGACCACCGGTGACGATAACCAGGCCATATCTGGCAGCATAAGAAACTGCCTTCAGCTGCTCTTCATCCAGTTCCAGCTGTCTGGTCTTTTTAAGGAAAGCCATTTCCTCTTCAATAGACTGATCATCGCTATTCAAAGTCTGTGACAGATCCAGCAGCCTTCTGGCGCATTTCATTTCCAGATAGTAATAATAGGTGGTATAGACAAGCCGCTGCTCATCCATTTCCCGCAGCACGATCTTGTGGGAAATGTTCAGCTCGGATAATGCCTTCTCAACGGCTTCATTTTCCACACCCAGCACATCGCAGCTCAGCATCTTCAACCGGTCTTCCGGCAGATAGACATGACCCTCTGCAGCTGCCTGGCTCATAACATACATGACACCGGCCTGGACACGATATTCGGAATCATGACGGATACCGATCTGTCTGGCGATCTCATCCGCTGTACGGAAACCTACACCATCCACATCCGAGGCCAGCTGGTAGGGATTTTCCTTGAGAACACTGTAGAGCTTCTGACCGTAAGTTTTATAAATACGAATGCTTAAGTTTACGGAAAGACCATACCGCTGAAGGTAGATCATGGCGGACCGCATATCTTCCTGTTCCGCCACGCGACCGGCGATCTCTCTGGCTCTGCGCTCTGAGATACCGTTGATCTCCACCAGACGCTCCGGCTCCTCTTTAATGATATAGAGGGTATCGTTGCCAAATGCCTTAACGATACGGGCTGCCAGAATCTTACCGATGCCCTTAACCGCGCCGGACCCCAGATAACGCTCGATCGCTTCGGCGTCTTCCGGAATCTTTACTTCCATGGCCTCTGCCTTAAACTGGCGGCCATACATGGGATGAGAGGTATAAGTGCCGGTAAGCACAACAGTTTCGCCTTCATTGATATACTGAAAAGAGCCAACTACCGTTAGCTCTTCTTCATCCATAATCAGGCTGAACACTGTGTAACCGTTGTCTTCATTACGGTAAACGATGTGATCGATATAGCCTTCTATTTTTTCCGGATTCGTTTCTGTCATCAACTAATCCTTATCTTTAGTACTTTTCTTCCAGAACTTCCATCATCTTGGTGTAAAGGCCTGTGCCGATGGCTACAGACAGATCCGGTTTAGTCGCTGTCATAACATTGATACCGGTTCTCTCGGAGATACGTTCTTCCATACCCTTAAGCAGGGAACCGCCACCGGTAAGAATAATGCCGCGCTGGGCAATATCAGCTGCCAGTTCGGGCGGAGTCTTCTCCAGCACACCATGAACTGTCTCCACGATACGTGAAGTGGCATCAGCGATAGCCTGACGAATTTCTTCTGAGGTCAGTTCGATAGTTTCGGTAAGACCATTGGTAACATTACGGCCGACCACCTGCATGGTTTCGATATTGGGACGGCGCTGAGCATTACCAATCTTGATCTTGATGGCTTCTGCCTGACCTTCGTCGATAAAGACGCTGTGACGACGACGGACATAACGAGCGATGGCTTCATCAAATGAACCGCCGGCAATCTTAAGAGATTCTCTGACCACAGAATCACCGATAGAAATGACGCTGATGTCTGTGGTGCCGCCACCGATATCCACGATCATGTTGCCTACCGGCTTGGTGATATCCACACCGGCACCGATGGCTGCGGCAATAGGAGCATCTACGATGGTAACATCACGGGCACCTGCCTGATAAGTAGCCTCTTCTACCGCACGACGCTCAATAGAAGTGGTACCTTCCGGCAGACACAGGGAAATATAGGGCTTACGAATAGAACGATGGCCCATAGCCTTGGTGATGTAATGCTTAAGCAGGGCTTCT
Organism: Candidatus Equihabitans merdae; assembly: GCA_018065025.1. Taxonomy (GTDB): domain Bacteria; phylum Bacillota; class Clostridia; order Lachnospirales; family Lachnospiraceae; genus Chordicoccus; species Chordicoccus merdae. The sequence goes on along the minus strand of JAGHUB010000350.1, from coordinate 364 downwards.
GTAACCGCATAGTCAGAGATAACGCCGGCCTTCATGGGGCGAATAGCTGCCACAGATCCGGCTTTACCCATGATCATCTGACGAGCTTCTTCACCAAAAGCCAGAATCTTCTCTTCATCTTTATGATATGCCACCAGGGACGGCTCCTTGATGACAACACCCTTTTCTTTTTTATAGACACAAATGTTGGATGATCCAAGATCAATACCGATATCAGCCTGTGCCATAATAACTCCTTTAATTTATGTCTTATTCAGATAACGTTTTACATATTGACCGGTGTAAGATGCCGGAACCAAAGCCACTTCCTCCGGTGTACCGCAGGCCACCAAAGTACCGCCCTTGTCACCGCCTTCAGGACCAA
>JAGHUB010000016.1 GCA_018065025.1 Candidatus Equihabitans merdae | reverse complement strand
GATGAGAACAGAACACCTACGCCCATGGATGCTGCCAATACGATGGAGCTGACACCATCCAGTGCGCTCTTTACAAGCAGGATGGAACTGTCTCCGCTGATACCGTCATTTAAAGCACCGACAATGGTCATGGCTCCGACACAGTAAAGCAGGGTGGCATTCATGAAACCGGTGGCGAAACCGCCGATACTGAAACGCTGTTCCACAGTTGATGAAAAATGCTGCAGATGGTCATCCAGGTGGAACATTTCGCCAACCAGTGTACCTACAGCCAAACTGATTACCAGGAGGAGTTCACCGGATGATGATAATGAGCCATCAGCTCCTACGGTGAACATATTGGCGATAACGCCATTGATACCGATGACTAAGGTGGCGATACCAAGTGACTTACTGATACCTACGCCGAATTCCGGCTTGATGCGGCTTTTCAAGAGAAGGCCCACCAGAGAGCCGACTATAACTGCGATTGTATTGACTATTGTTCCGAACATATTGGATTCCTCGCCTGCATTGATTCGAGCATTTCAAAACTCGTACGGCGACTATTATAATACAAATCCAAGTCAATTTCCACGAAATACTTTATTACTTTAAAGGGACATAATCTTCTTTGTGAAAAAACAGCCACCACACTAAGTGTGATGGCTGTTGGTATTAAAATCTTTTCTAGAGACTTATTTGTCCAGGGCTTCCTCAATTCTTTCGATGATGATCTTGAGAGCTTTGATTCTGGCATATTTCTTGTCAACGGATTCCAGGATGTACCAAGGAGCGAAGGATGTGCTGGTCTTGGCGATCATTTCGTCGATGGCACCTTCGTACAGATCCCATTTTTCACGGTTACGCCAGTCTTCGTCTGTGATCTTCCACTGTTTCTCAGGTGTGTTCTGGCGATAGGTGAAACGTTCCAGCTGAGTATCCTTGTCGATGTGTACCCAGAACTTGATGACGATGGCGCCCCAGTCTGACAGTTCCTTCTCGAATTCGTTCATTTCGTTGAAGGCACGCTTCCAGTCATTTTCCTTGCAGAAGCCTTCCAGACGTTCTACCATAACACGGCCATACCATGTACGGTCGAAGATGGCGATATGACCATCTTTGGGAAGACGTGTCCAGAAACGCCACAGGAAGTGACGGTTTAATTCGTGGGGTTCAGGTGAAGCGATGGGCATAACTTCGTAACCACGAGGATCCAAAGCAGCAGCGATACGCTTGATGTTACCACCCTTACCGGCGGCATCCCAACCTTCGTAGGTGATGACTACCGGAATCTTACGTCTGTAAAGTTCATTATGAAGTTTGCCAAGTTTCTTCTGAAGTCTCTTCAGTTCTTTCTTATATTCAACTTCATCGATTTCCTTGCCTTCAAGTTCGATGTCGGCCAGTTTAGGCATATCCAGCAGCTGGAAGACATTGGGAACCAGAGGTGATGTATGAGCACTGTTCTGAAGAGCGACATCGATATTGGCAACCAAAGTTTCCAGAACCTGAAGCTGAGCCCACTTAGCATCGGTAGCATCAACAATGTACCAGGGAGCGATGGCGGCATTGGTCTCCGTCATGTACTTATCATAAACTTCCATGGCCTGATCATAATGAGCACTCTGCCAACGATCGTAGTCAGATACACGCCACTTTGTGCTGCGGCTGTCCAGCAGCTTCTCAATACGTGCCTTCTGTTCCTTACGATCGATGTGCATGAAGAACTTCAGGACAAGGTAACCATTGTCAACCAGTGTACGTTCAAAACGACGGATGCTGTCAATACGATCTGCGTAGGCATTACCTTCCAGAGAACCAAGCAAAGCTTCCTGACAGGTCTGTTCCATCCAACCACCATCCAGGAAAGTGAACTTACCATTTTCCGGAATTTCCTTGAAGAAACGATAAAGGAAAGGACGTCTGGCTTCATCTTCAGCCACGACAGCCTTAGTTGCAACCTTATAGAAACGAGGATCAATATCACCGATAACACGACCGATGCAGCTGCCCTTACCGGCAGCACCCCAACCTTCGAAAAGAACCAGGACCGGAAGCTTACTGTCTTTGATAGCCATCTGCAGTTCATATAATCTGGCTCTTGCGGCACTGATTCTCTGTTTCATCTCTGTTTTGCCGGGGATCTCGGCAGGTGTGTAATTCTTTAACATAACAATTCCTCCACAAACAATATTGGGTGAAGCCCTGTCTGAATTTTAACACATTTTCACTTTATAGGAGCATACAATTCAGGGAAAATGCATGAAAAACTGAATTTTGTGCATATTTTTTTGTTTTGAATGACCAAATACTGTCCTATTTTCCCTTATTTTCAGCACGACACAGAATCATCTCACCCAGAATACTGATGGCGATTTCCGCCGGGGTCACAGCCTTAATAGATACGCCGATAGGGGTATGAACTGTAGCCAGTTCTTCGTCAGTGAAGCCTTTTTC
>JAGHUB010000005.1 GCA_018065025.1 Candidatus Equihabitans merdae | reverse complement strand
GCCAAAGAGTTCAGCCATTTCCTCAGGAGACTTGACGAAATACTGACCGCCTTCGTAACGCATGCGGTCTTCGTCAGTGACCTTCTTGCCTGTCTGGATACACAGAAGGACATCGTGAGATTCCACATCATCGGCTGTGGTGTAATGCACGTCGTTGGTGCAGACCAGAGGCAGGCCTGTCTCTTCGTGCATGCGGATCAGCTGACGATTGACCAGCTTCTGTTCCGGAATACCATGATCCTGCAGTTCCAGATAAAAACGTTCAAAACCAAAGATACGGCTGTATTCTAATGCTGCTGCCTTGGCTTCCTGATAGCCCCCACGGACGATATCACGGGCCAGCTCACCAGCCAGACAGGCGGATAATGCAATGATGCCTTCGTGGTATTTCTCAAGGATTTCCTTGTCCACACGGGGACGATAATAGAAACCTTCTACGAAACCGGCAGAAACGATCTTCATTAAGTTGTGGTAGCCTACGTCATTTTCCGCTAAGAGAACCAGATGGTGATAACGATCGTCGCCAACCACACCATTTTCCTTATCAAAACGACTGCCCGGTGCTACGTAAACTTCGCAGCCAAGGATGGGCTTAATGCCTGCCTTCCTGGCGGCGCGATAGAAATCCACACATCCGTACATGGCACCGTGGTCTGTGATGGCCGCCGCAGACATGCCAAGCTCCTTGACTCGCTCCACGTATTCTTTGATCTTGTTGGAGCCGTCAAGGAGGGAATATTCCGTATGAACGTGCAGATGTGTAAATTTCATCTTCTTCTCTTCTTTCCTTTGGTGAGCTTTAACTGAACGATGATGCCAAGCACGCCGATCAGAATGCCAAGGAGTAATGTCAGGATGTAACCGGTGTTAGAACCCATGCCGATGAGGCGCTGAATGACCTGGAAGGCCACTACCATACCGCCGCCTATACCGGTGGTACCGATGGTCATGGGACGGATCAACAGGCAGGAAATAGTACCCATGATGACGCCGGCCACCAGACCGATGATAATGGCTGTATTGGATGCGGTAAATACCACAGCAATCATGGTCAGCAGGGCGAATCCGATGAAGAAACTCAGCAGGAAAACGCCAACCCGGTAGACGAAAAATGAGATCAGGCAGATGCCTACAGCGAAAATGACAATGACGATCATGGTCATGGTGTTGTTGAGACTTGCCTTCTCAGCGATAACACTGCCAAGGAAAATGCCCATGACACCGCCCATGATGGCTACAAATACACGAAGCAAAGTGTAGCCGAAGAAGCACATGACCAATGCCACTACCAGGGAAACGATGATACCCGGTGTGCCCAGTGTGGACAGGTCCAGTGGGCGACCTCCGAAAATAATAATCAATTGATTGATAAGTTCCATGAAAAACCTCCTTGAATTAAAACTCCCCTCTTAATTCCAGGTTTAAAATATTGCCGGAAATGCCCGGATTACAGAACGCGGATCTTGCCGCCTTCGATGGCGATCTTCTTTTCTTTATAGAGACGGCCGATGGCACGCTTAAATGCGGCTTTGGACAGGCCGAAGATCTCACGGATCTTGTCGGGATCTGCCTTGTCATCAAAAGGCAGAAGGCCGGCATAATCATCTTCAATGAGACTTAAGATTTCTTCGGCATCCACTTCCATCTGAATATAAGCTTTCTGTGCCGGAGACAGGTCCAGCTTGCCGTCTTCCAGAACGCGAGTGACGCGCAGTGTAACGGTCTGACCCACCTGATAACCGGAGCGCATTTCCTTCTTGGGAATGAGACCTGAGTAGATCTCATCAACGGCTACGAAGTAACCGAAGTTGTGAGCGAACTGATAGATGAGGCCTTCAACTTCATCACCGGCCATGTAGGGTGAATGAAGCTTCAGATAGGGATAGACCTTCATGGTTGCTGCCAGACGACCGCTCTTGTCGATGTAGAGGCTGCACAGGACTTCTTCGCCTTCATGTACCTTCTTGGTCTGTTCATGGAAGGGCAGGAGCAGATCTTTCTCCAGACCCCAATCCAGGAAGGCACCGATCTTGGTGTTCTGTCTGACAGTGAGTTTTGCCACCTGATGAAGGGTGACTTTTACTTCATTGACGGTGGCGATCATACGGTCGGAAGAGTCGCGGTAAATGAAGACGCGGATCTTGTCGCCCACTTCCAGGCCTTCCGGCACCTGTTTCTTGGGCAGGAGAACGCGATTGGCTGTGTCAGCGTCTTCTGTCTCCCCCAGATAAACACCGATGGAAGCGGTTTTTACTACCATCAGTTCTTGATAAATTCCTAATTCGATCATTTATATATTCCTCTATGTTTTTCTATATGCTTCTATATTCTTAGTAGTAGATTCAAAAATGAGCCTTTGGAGATATTATAGCATGACAAGGCACAAAAAATCGAGTGGACTGAAGGAGCCCTTGCATGTTCCACTCGATATGGAGCATTTCCATTGAATGTGTTTGCCCCACAGGGTAAAATTATTTTGTGTATGACCCAAAAGACCGGGGTTATACGAAGTTTCAAAAAGGTTTTGCAGGCAATTAAGGAGTAAATTATGACAGTTAAAATCATGCAGGCTCAGATGGCGGTAGTCACTGACGAAAAAGC
>JAGHUB010000094.1 GCA_018065025.1 Candidatus Equihabitans merdae | reverse complement strand
ATCAAATCGATTGTCCTGTATAAGCCGGATAAAAGAGAGCGTTCACAAGCAAGCCTCTCTGTAAACGAACTTCATATCAAGCAAGAAAAAGGGTGCTGCGCATGTGTGCAGCACCCTTTCGTTTACCCAAAGGAGTTTGATATCCGCTCAGAAGTAGTGAACCAATATTAATCTAAGTAGTCATCTAGGTCATCGTCGATATCATCATAGACTTCCGGCATATCAACATCGTCTTCGATTTCATCTTCATCAAAGTAAATGTCGGCATTCTCCTGAGAGGCGATGAATTCAGCAGCGTCGTCCATCTCATCATCCAGGTCGTCGCCTACATCGATGTTCAGCGGCTGTTTCTTAAACAAGATGTCGTAGAGCATGGGGATGACGAACAGAGTCATCAAAGTACCATAGATCAGACCACCTGTGATAACAGTAGCCATACCCTTGCCCATCTGAGAACCCATACCGTTGCCGGTCAGGAGCTTGACCATAGCCAGGATGGTTGTCATGGCAGTCATCAGAATAGGACGCATACGGGTCTTACCTGTGGCGATAAGGGCATCGTGACGCTTCATACCGCCTTGTCGTAACTGGTTGGTGTAGTCAACGAAAACGATACCGTTATTAACGATGGTGCCCACCAGGATCAGGAAACCGACGATGGACAGAACGGACAGTGGCTGTCCGGAAAGAATCAGGGCAATCATGCCACCGGTGAAGGCCAGTGGAATGGTGAACATGACGATGAAGGGTGACAGCAGACTCTGGAACTGAGCCACCATGACCAGATAGATGAAGGCGATGGCCATGGCTACCAGAGGCAGCAACTGTTTAACCATCTTCATAACCTGATCAGATTCACCGCCCATGCTGATGGAGTAACCGGCAGGCAACTCGTAATTATCCAGCTTAGCTGTCAGTTCACGGCTTAAGAGGGTGGTGTTGTAACCATCGGCTGTTGTGGCTGTGACAGTCATGTAACGAGTCAGATTCTCATGACGCATAGCGGAAGGAGCGTCGATCTTTTCCAAAGTAGCGAAGTCTCTCAGATAGAAGACATCTTCTTCCTCCTCGTCCTCTTCGTTGTCGGCATCCTCATCAGTATCATCGGAATCAGAGGCGTTTTCGTCTTCTTCATCCTCATCACCGAAGGCATCCAGCATAGCACTCATGTCACCGCTCTGGGCAGCTCCTGTGTTGGGCTTCTCGATCTCCATGTCCAGGATATTTTCCACGGTCAGTTCATTGGTGGTGTCGTGGATCACAACATCCATGTTCATATCATTGATGGTGACACTGGTTGAAGTAACGCTGGTAGTCAGTCGCTGACTGATCTCACCAAAGATCTGAGCTACAGTGAGACCCTCAGCCATGGCTTTATCCTTGTCGATGACCAGGTGCAGAGCCTGTTCATTTTCCTCGGTGCCGTTGGAAACATCTTCGAAACCTTCGATCTCTTCAACCATTGCCATGACATCTTCACTGATGCTTGTCAGGGTCTCCATGGTATTGCCATAGATATCAATGGAAAGACCACTTTCGGTAAGGGCTGACATATCCGTCATACCGGCAGAAGCAATCTCCATCTCACCCTTCAGAGAAGAAGTGCGGTCTGTGATGGCTTCCTTCAGGGCTTCTGTTTTGTTGCCCCAGATATCATCGTCTACGGTAATAAAGTATAGGTAGGAACCGTAGCTGTCATCTGAAGAGGCCATTGAAGAAACCAGGCTGGCAGAGCTGCCGGCATCCATAACACCTACTTCTGTGATGCCGTCGATAGACAGCAGAGCATTCATATAGTCATCGGCCATAGCGTAGGATTCTTCGCGGGTGGCTTCTTCCGGAGTGGTGACGCTGACATTGATGTAACCGGCGTCGGTTTCCGGCAGGACGATGATACCCATGGTGAAGAGTCTGATCAGGCACAGAACCAAGAGGGCTACAGTGCCAAGCAGGACCGGCAGTTTATGGTGGAGACAGAAGCGAAGGGCTTTGCCGTAAGCGTTCTGAATGCGATCCCATACACGGTCCGGCTTCTGAGTGGCATTTCGAAGGATGGTGCTGGCGGAGGCCGGAACTACGGTCATGGAGATGATCAGTGAGGCTGCCAGGCAGTAGGAAATGGAAAGTGCCAGAGGAATAACCAGTGTGCGGATGGTGCCGGTGGTAAAGGCCATGGGCACGAAGATGCAGACGGTGGTTAATGTGGAAGATACGATAGCACCGGCTACCTGTTTAGTACCCTGAACCGCAGCACGTGGTGCCGGAACACCCTTTAGTCTTAGTCGGTAAATATTTTCCATAACAACGATGGAGTTATCTACCAACATACCGATACCAAGGGCCAGACCTGACAGGGTCATCATGTTGAGTGTCAGATCTGAGAAATACATCAAGACGATGGCGAAGAGGACTGACAGGGGAATGCTGATGGCAACGATCAGGGTTGGCTTAACTGTCTTCAGGAAGAGAGCCAGAACGATGATAGCCAGAAGAGCACCGATGAGGATACTCTGCAGGATATCGGAAATCAGCATGTCGATGTAGTCACCCTGGTCCATCATGCTGACAACATGGAGACCCGGATCTTCGGCTTCCATGTCGGCAATGGTGGCTTTAAGTGCTTTGGAGACGTTGCTGGTGCTGGCTGTGGAACCTTTGAAAATGTTAAGAGCGATACCTGGCTGACCATTTAAGCGGGCATAGCTGCTTCCTGCATTGTCGATAATGGTGACATCGGCTACGTCTGTCAGACGGACAGAACCGATCTTGTCCCCAAGGTCGCACAGCAGTGTCTGAGCCAGATCCTCCGGTGAGTCAAATTCATCACCGATCTTCAGAAGCCAGTCGTTGCTGTCTTTGTCATCGATATAACCTGCCGGCATGCTGAGGTTCTGGGCGTAAATCATGGATGACAGTGTGGCAGGGGAGACCAGCTGGTCCACATTGGCATTGGCCAAAGCGGTTGTGCGGGCTGCCTCATACTGGTCCATGGCTGTGGTCAGTTCTTTTTCGGCATCGGCCAGCTGGATAGCGGCAGTGGCGAAACCAACAGCAGCTTCCAGTTCAGCCTGAGACAGGGCACCCACAGTAGTTTCCAGCATGGAAATGATGCCGGGAATCTGATCGGCTACGGAGTAGAGACCGCTAATAGTGCTGTCCAGACCATTAAGTGTGTTGGGAATAATGGCGGCGGCAGCGCCGGAAGCATTTTCCTGAGCTGCTGCGATAGCGGCATTGATGGCATCCAGTTCAGCCTGGGCAGCGGCGAGATTTGCCTGAGCGGCAGTCAGCTGACCCTGGGCAGCGCCCTGAGCAGTGGTGGCTTCGTTCAAGGCAGCCAGTGCACTGTCTACAGCAGCCTGAAGAGAACCATCGGGATCTTCCGGAGCACTCTGCAGAGCGGCCACAGCGGTATCATAGTTGGCCTGGGCACCGGCAACAGCGGCGTCTGCAGCGGCCATATTGGCCTGGGCAGCAGCCACAGCCTGCTGCGCGGCAGCGACTTTCTGAGTAGCCTCAGCAGCAGCGGTGGCCAGATCGGTGGCTCCGTTGATGGCGGAGTTACCCGGTGTGTTGCCGTTACGAATGTTATTTAACTGGGCCAGCAGGCTTTCCAGCTGGGCCTTCAAAGCGGCGGAAGCACTTTCGGCAGGCTGCTCAAGAGAGCTGCCGATGGCGGAGCCAAGCATTTCACCGAAGGTTGCCTTCTGAGCATCCAACTGGGCCTGACCGTCTTTGACTTTAGCCTTGGCATCTTCCAGTTTCTTCAGAGCCTTGTCCAGCTCCTCAGAAGTGGTGGCCAGGATGCGGTCATTGAGAGCATTGATTTTCTCATCGTTAAGCTCTACCTGAACGGTACGTTCTACCAGACCGATATCTGAGATGGAAGCCACACCGTCTACTCGTTTCAGAGCCGGAATCAATGTCTGGTCGGCGTAGTCGGACAGCTCGTAGATATCGTAGCCGTCGTGCTCAACTGCCAGATAAGCGGTGGCCACCATGTCCATACTGATTTCCATCAGGGTACTGGTGCCGCAGCCATCGGGAAGAGTCTGAGCAACCTGGTTGATGGCGGAAGAGACACGAACCATTGCACTGTCCATGTCGGTGCCGTCTTCAAATTCCAGCTGGACCAAAGAGTAGTTTTCACTGCTGACGGAATAGACGTTTTTGACATGAGACAGAGTACCAAGGGAATTTTCCAGAGGTGTGGAAACTTCGGCCTCGATACGTTCCGGTGAAGCACCGGGATCCGGCGTGATGATCAACAGGTATGGGAAGTTCATCTCCGGCATCAAGTCAGTTGTAATACGGGTCAGCGACACTGCTCCGAGAAGGAGGATGACGATAACAGCTACCAGAATAGTAAATGGTTTTTTTACGCTAAATTTTTCCATATAGTACTTTCACTTTTTTAATTATTCAGTGTGTATAAAATGCTCAATTATAGTAGAGCACAGCATAGGATATTTTACTCTTCTGAATGATTTATCTCAATTGGATATCTATAAAAAGTCTATAAACACAGCGGTTGACCATGGGAAAACGGACGCTTAAAATCTATAATCAAAGGATAATAGCAAGGGTGTGTGGGAGGAGTTATTTTTTCATATAAAGAAAAGGTATCAGGAAACATGAAGCGAGAAATCAGTCTGGTCAGAATCGGGCATAATGAAAGAATCGGAGAGGCTTTGAAAGAGGCTCTCTTTGAGCTGCCTGTGACAGAGTTTGGTCCTGATTATATCGTTAAGGATGGGACTAACCGATTGATCCTTTTTACCCTGGCTTTAGATGAACTGGGGGCACCTCTTGAATTCTATCAGCTACTTCGGGATATTCGTCAGTGCGGCGATTGTTTTGAAGGTTCTCTGGTAGGCATGGTGGTGGATGGCAATAGCGAGCTCTTCACCAAGAACCTGGCCCAGGAACTGGCATTAGCTGTCAACATGGCAGGAGGAGCCCTGCCGGGCAAGCCTCTGGTAGAAGGTACCGGGTCTCTTTACAACCATCACATCAAAGCGCGCCTTCTTGATCTTAATTATTATCAGACCTATGTAGCTCAGATTCGTGCATTGGGTGAGAGATTGCTGGACTTCTATCTGCCGGTATACGACAATCCCAGAATCCTTATGCTTCATGCTTCGGATAATAAGCGGTCCAACACCCTGTGGATGGGCCGTCAGGTCTTATCCCATCTGCCGGATCAGTTCTCCAAGCGGGAGATTTCTTTACAAAATGGCACCATCCATGATTGCCGGGGCTGCTCCTTTGAGGCTTGTTTGCATTTTGCTCAAAATGACACCTGCTTCTATGGCGGACCTATGTCAGAGGAAGTGCTGCCGGCCATTCTGGAAAGCGATGTGCTTCTTTGCCTGTGTCCCAATTACAATGATTCTGTCAGTGCCAACATGATGGCCATGTTTAACCGACTGACCAGTCTGCTGACCCAGAATGATCTCTATTATAAATATGTGTATGCTGTGGTGGTGTCTGGTTATTCCGGCAGCGACCTGGTGGCCAGACAGGTGCTGGGATCCATGTGCATGAATAAGACCGCCATCCTGCCGCCCAAATTTGCTTTGATGAAGACGGCCCACGATCCGGATTCTGCCAGGAAAGCAGAAGGCATCGAAGATGAGATTCAAGCCTTTGCAGCAAATATCCGCAAAACGGTGCTGGGCATCTAAGATGGGACAGGATGCGTGAGATCTTCTTCCTCAAAATGCCGGTGTTGACATGGATAGGATTCATGATAAGATTATGTCGTAGCGTGAATCTGCGCTATATAACTGAACAGGGTTCTTCGGGGACGGGTGACCGACACAGTCGGGATTCCCTACCGGCGGTAAAGTCCGCGAGCCATTATGTGGCATGAACCGGTGACCAGAAAAATATCTGGAATTCCGGTACCGACAGTATAGTCTGGATGAAAGAAGGGCAGTCATAGACTTTCTTTAACAACATTCCCCGAGTCCTTTGGATTCGGGGTTTTTTGATGCAAAAAGGTCTTTGTCCATTCGTGCTTGCACGAAGACGGAATCAAAAATCGTAGAATTCCTGTTTTCAACTTGTTGACATTTCAATTTAAGAAAGGAATACTACGACATGTCAAACACAAACAACACAAGCAAAACCAATGACAAGAAGATCGCCCGCATGGCCTTCATCGGCATGTTCGGTGCTATCGCAGCCATCCTCATGTTCATTGAGGTGCCCATTCCCTTTATCGCACCGCCCTTCTACAAGATGGACTTATCTGAGCTTCCCGCTCTCATCGGCGCTTTCTGCATGGGCCCGGTAGCCGGTATCGTCATCGAAGTCATCAAGATCCTGATCCACCTGCTGATTAAGGGTACATCCACTGCTTTCGTCGGTGAACTTGGTAACCTGGTTATCGGTCTGGCTCTGATTCTGCCGGCTTCTATCATTTATCAGATCAAGAAGACCAGAAAACATGCTATTATTGGTATGGCTGTAGGTACACTGGTTATGGTTATCTGTGGTGCCACATTTAACGGTTATGTATTACTGCCCTTTTATGCTGCAGCTTTTGGTGGGATGGAAGCTATTGTTGCCTTCGGTACAGCTGTTCATGCCAGTGTTACTAACGTCCTGACATTCTGTGCACTGTGCGTTGCCCCCTTCAATCTGATCAAGGGTATCATCGTTTCTGTTCTCACTGCTATTCTCTACAAACACATCAGCGGCCTGATCAAGCGTTACGGCGCTTAATCCATTATCCCGATCTGCCATGGGAGGCCGTGTGAATAAGGCAGGCTGCTTAGACATCGCCATTTGAAGACGGGCGGTGATGCAGGGCCAACATGGAAAGGAGACCTCATGGGAAAGATTACAAACATTATTCAGCAGACAGAAAATAAATTCGTTAACCTCTTTTTACTGGAGACCATCAAGAAGACAGGAAAAGCCAGCAAATATTTCCTGGCCTCTCGTGCTAAAAATGTTGATGGTCTGAAGATTACCACCGGTCAGGATAAAGCCGATGCCGTGCTGATCTACATGCTCTATGGTGAGAAGAGAGACAAGATCGTTCTGGTGAAGCAGTATCGTTTCCCGGTAGACGGCTGGATCTATGAACTTCCTGCCGGCCTGGTTGAGGATAATGAAGACTACAAAACCGCCGCTATTCGTGAAGCCTGGGAAGAGACAGGTCTCACCTTCACACCGGTAGAAGCCGATGCGGGCTTTGAACGTCCCTACTACATGAGCGTTGGTATGGTAGATGAATGCTGTGCCACGGTCTATGGTTATGGCGATGGTCAGGTTACCGACAAGTATCTGGAATCCGGTGAAGAGATCGAAGTAGTTCTGGCTGATCGTGCCGAAGCTGCCCGTATCCTGAAAGAAGAGCGTATTTCCATGACAGGTGCCATGAGCCTCATGCATTTCGTCAATGATGAAGACCCCCTGGCCTTCGTGAAGAAGGAACTTTAAGAGATAAACAAAAGAGTTTCGCTTGGGAAACTCTCGCAACCGACGCAGTTGCAAAAGCCCCTTGGTTGACAGAACCAAGGGGCTGTGTTAACCTAACAGAAGATTTTTGAGCACATTATTATGTGATGCGGAGTTATATGAAACAGTATTCATCCTTCAACTTTACATTCGCCTTTACAAGCTTTACCTTTAGCAAGGTAGGGTGTATTTGAATTGGCTGAAAAGAAGTTGTGACTTCGCCTGAGACGGACTAACGCCCGCGGCCGATTCGGTCGCGGGTTTTTTGCATATACCCCGATCTGTAATCGCGGGGCCGTTTGAAGAAATTCATAAACAGGAGACAGAAGATTATGATCGTTATCTTAAAGAAAAATCCCGATCCCGAACAGTTGGAAGGTCTGGTATCCTGGCTGGAAAGCCAGCAGATCGCTGTACATCCCACCGTTGGTTCCCAGCAGACCATCCTTGGTCTGGTAGGTGACACCACCGTTGTGGATATTGACCTGATTGCTTCATTGGATATCGTAGACAATGTTAAGCGTGTTCAGGAACCCTATAAAAATGCTAACCGCAAGTTCCATCCTGAAGACACTGTCATTGAAGTAGGCGGCGTTAAGATCGGCGGCGGATCCATGACATTGATAGCCGGTCCTTCTTCTATTGAATCTGAAGAACAGATCATCGCCATCGCTGAAGAAGTGAAAGCTGCCGGTGCGCAGATCCTTCGAGGCGGCGCCTTCTGCCCCCGTACATCACCCTATTCTTTCCAGGGAATGAAGGGAGAGGGCATCGAGCTTTTGCTTAAGGCCAAAGCAGCCACCGGCTTGCCTATCGTATCTGAAATCGCAGACGGTTCTCAGCTTAAGTATTTTGATGATGTGGACATTATTCAGGTCGGGGCCCGCAACATGCAGAACTACACCCTGCTGTCCATGCTTGGTAAACTGGACAAGCCCATCCTTCTTAAGAAGGGACTGAGTGCTACTTATGAAGATCTGCTGATGTCTGCCGAATATATTATGGCTGAGGGCAATCAGAAGGTCATCCTGTGTGAGCGTGGTGCTCGCACCTTCGAAACCTACACTCACAGTACTTTGGATGTTTCCATCGTGCCGGCACTTAAGTCTATGACTCACCTGCCCATTATCCTGGATCCCAGCCATTCTGCAGGCCGTTCCTATATGGTGGCACCTCTGTCCAAGGCCTCTATAGCTGTAGGTGCAGACGGTTTGACTTTAGAAGTTCACAATGATCCTTCTCACGCCAGAATTAATGGCCCTCAGGCCATCACACCGGCCGCATTTGCCGATCTGCAGAAAGATCTTGTCAGACTTAAATCCGTTCTTTGAAGAACGAAAAAGATAACTCACAAAGGAGATTTATACTCATGGAAAATTACGGCATTCTTGACCAGACAGTTCCCTTCCCTACCGGCGGACGTATCGCCTGTCAGGGTATCCGCGGCGCCAACTCACAGCTGGCTGCCGAGAGAATGTTCCCTCACGGTCAGTACATGTTCTTTAAAACTTTCGAAGGGGTAGTGGAAGCGGTAAAGACCGGTATGTGTGATTTCGGTATGCTGCCCATCGAGAACAATATTCACGGTTCCGTTCGTCCGGTTTATAACCTGCTGAAGAAAGGCGAAGTCACCATCCTTCGTTCTCAGAAGCTGCTGATCCACCACGAACTGCTGGTAAAAGAAGGCACAAATCTTGAGGATGTTCGTCTGATCTATTCCCACGAGCAGGCCATCGGTCAGTGCAGCCAGTTCATCAAGAGTCTTGGCGATCAGGTTCGTGCCATTCCCTGCGAGAACACAGCCATTGCTGCTCGTATGGTAGCTGAGTCTGAAGAAAAGGGCGTCGCTTCCCTGTCCTCCTCAGCCTGCATCGATCTCTACCACCTGAAACGTCTGGATGTTAATGCTCAGAATTCAGAAAATAATTACACACGCTTCATCTGCATCTCCAAAAATCGTCAGGTCTATCCCGGTGCCAACCGTATCTCACTGGTCCTGTCCCTGCCCCACGAACCCGGTTCTCTGTTCAAAATTCTTGGTCAGTTTGCCGAGATCAACGTGGATATGCAGAAACTGGAAAGCGTACCCATCCCGGGTCGTGATTTCGAGTTCATGTTCTACATCGATCTGATGGCTTCAGTCACCAATCCGGACGTTGTAGCCGTCCTGGAAGACCTGAAAAATCGTTGTCAGGACTTCGTTTATCTGGGAAATTATATCGAAAACTAAGTCTTGAAAATGCCTAGATTATCGATAAAAAACTGCGTCTAAAAAAGCACCTCCAAAACTGAGTAAAATGCACAAAAATTTTTTGAGGGGTTGAAAAATTTTGTGCAGAAGATTAATATGAAATTAATCAAGATGCCGTTGGGGTAATGTATTGAAAGAGTTAATTTTCATACGATTTGGCATTTTGAATTAAATTTTATATCAAATTCTTTAACAATTATGGAGGATTTAATGATGAATGCTTATGTCGAAAGTGTTATCGAAAGTGTAAGAGTTAAGCACGCAAATGAGCCGGAATTCGTACAGACTGTCGAAGAAGTTCTGTCTTCTCTGTCACCGGTTATCGATGCTCATCCCGAATACGAAAAAGTTGACCTGCTGAACCGTATGGTTGAGCCGGAACGTATGTTTAGCTTCCGTGTTGTCTGGGAAGACGACAACGGCAAGTGGCACACAAACCGTGGTTGGAGATGCCAGTTCAACGGCGCTATCGGTCCGTATAAGGGCGGTATCCGTTTCCAGCCCAACGTTTATGAAGGCATCCTTAAGTTCCTCGGTTTCGAACAGGTCTTCAAGAACAGCCTGACAGGCCTTCCCATCGGTGGTGGTAAGGGTGGTTCAGACTTTGATCCGTCAGGTAAGTCTGATACAGAAATCATGCGTTTCTGCCAGAGCTTCATGACAGCCCTTTATCGTTATATCGGTCCGGACGTTGACGTTCCTGCCGGTGACATGGGTGTTGGCGGTCGTGAAATCGGTTATCTGTATGGCCAGTATCGTCGTCTTAAAGGCGTCTTCGAAAATGGCGTTCTGACAGGTAAGGGCCTCAGCTACGGCGGTTCTCTGATTCGTCCGGAAGCTACAGGTTACGGCGCTGTTTACTATCTCCTTGAAGTTCTGAAACATGAAGGCGAAAGCATCGAAGGCAAGACCATCGCCTGCGCCGGTTTCGGTAACGTAACATGGGGTATCTGCAAGAAAGCTGCAGAACTTGGTGCTAAGGTTGTTACTCTGTCCGGTCCGGACGGTTACATCTATGATCCCGACGGTGTTGTTACACCCGAAAAGATCGACTACCTGCTTGAGATGAGAAGCTCAGGCCGCAACAAAGTTAAAGATTACGCTGACAAGTTCGGTGTTGAATTCCACGAAGGCGAAAAGCCCTGGGGCATCAAAGCTGACATCATCATGCCGTCCGCTATGCAGAACGACGTTAAGATGGATTCCGCTGAAAAGATCGCTGCCTGTGGTGCTAAGTACTACATCGAAGTTGCTAACATGCCCACAACAAATGATGCTCTGGCCTTCCTGATGAGCCAGAAGCACATGATCGTTGCTCCGTCCAAGGCTGTTAACGCCGGTGGCGTAGGCGTATCCGCTCTGGAAATGAGCCAGAACAGCGAACGTCTGGTATGGTCTGCTGAAGAAGTAGACGCTCAGCTGAAGAAGATGATGAAGAACATCCATGATGTATCTGCTGAAGCAGCTGAAGAATATGGTCTGGGTTACAACCTGGTAGCCGGTGCTAACATCGCCGGTTTCAAGAAGGTTGCACAGGCTATGATGGAACAGGGCATGTTCTAAAGAATATTTTCCACATAATAATCCTTTCAAATACAAAGTTCTATAACTCCCCAAACATATAACCCTCAGGGAAATAAGCTCCTTATTATTAAGGAGCTTATTTCCGATTTTAGGCATTTATATATTTTGAGGTTTCGATTATGACAGATCGCATGACAGAAGAAATGCAGCGCCGCTTAGACTTACTTAATGGTCACCAGGAAGATTTATGCCGTCAGGTCTGGCAGATCTTATTTCCTGCTTTCGATGAAGAAGGAACAGTGACAGCCCTGAAAGCCTTGTATGACAAGGTGGGACACGGCATTTTCCCGGAGGGTGAACGCCCCGTACTGACAGAAGATGAAGAGATGTATATCTCTGTTCTGGAAGGTCTCTTCCTTCAGCATGTGGATAGCTTCGATCCTTTAAGTGACCTTAGGGAGATTCCGGAAGAGTCTGTCAAGAAGAGCCGTACAGCCAAGGAGTATGAGCGCTTCCGTCAGGCCGTGCAGGAAGAGCATTATATGGCTCTCATGCGCATCGGCCGTGAAGTCATGCCCTTCGACCTGGCATCTCATACCATCGGTGTCTACAATGTGGTCATGCATACAGCCATTCAGGCCTATCAGGCCGGCTTCAAGGTGAATCTGCCTCTGGCTGGTGCCGCTGCCCTTTGCCACGATATCGGTAAGATCGGCTGCCGGGGGAATGATGCCAAGAGGGTACCTTATTTTCATTATTACTATACCTGGCAGTGGTTCCTGGACCACGATATGGAACAGATCGGCCACGTTTCCGCCAATCATTCCACCTGGGACCTGGAATTTGAAAACCTGCCCATCGAATCCCTGCTGCTGATCTATGGTGATTTCCGTGTCAGAGGTTACCGGGATGAGAATGGCAAGGAACATATGACCATTTATTCTCTGTCTGAAGCCAGAGATATCATTTTCTCAAAGCTCTATAACATGACCCCGGAGAAGAAGGCCCGCTATGACACGGTCTACGCCAAGCTCAGAGACTTCGAACTCTTGCTGCAGCGTTACGGCGTATCTCCTGTGATCGGAGAAGAGTATCAGGGTCAGCCTCCTGTCAAAGATGCCTCTCTTATGACAGCAGAAGAGGCCCTTCAGGGACTTAGGGAAATGTCTCTGGAAGGCAGTATTCGTCTCATGCGTGAGATCAGTACCGACCGTAAGCTGGAAAGTCTGCTGGAAACCGCCAAGGGTGAGAAAAATCTTCAGCGTATTCGTACTTATCTCTTATTATTTGGCGAATACAACACTTACATGACCAGAGCCAACAAGCAGAAGACTCTGCTTTTCCTCTATGAATTGCTGATGCATCCTCATGGTGATGTCCGTCGTATGGCCGGCAATATCATGGGTGAGATCCTGGCAAACAGTGGTCCCAAGTACCGTAAGGAACGTCCGGAGCATGCCAAGGAGTCCGCTATCATGCCTACTATGATGGCTCTTCTGTCAGAATCAGTGGATCTGTGGAAAGAATATCTGGACAAGATCATGGTGCCGGATCGCGGCATCTCTTCTAAGCATGCCCTTCGTATCGTTAACTGTCTGAAAAACATTACCTATTCCCTCTTTAATTCCTGCGATGAGAAGGATGCGGCAGACTTGCTGCAGCCTTTGGTAGATCGTCTGGAGAAGGATCAGGGGGATACCTTTGTTCTTCTGGATGCTATCCGTCAGGTGCCGGTGCATTATCTGGACAAAGTGCCGGCTAAGGTCTATTTGGATGCCATTAACCGTGTCATCGGTCAGGCTGAAGATATGGATATGATGGTGATGATGGCCATTCGCCATCTGATGACTTCTACTGTTCTGAGACCTGATCTGGTAGAAATCCTGAAGAATTATGAGGCAAATGGTTTCGAACACCGTAATGTATTGCTTTATGCCAGAGACAAAATGCTGGTTCGTGAACCTGCATCCATGAACAGTGAAGAAGTTCGCCGCATTTATCTGGATAATCTTAAATTCAGTGTTCATTGGACCATTAAGTGCGAACAGATGGATATGCTTTGCCACCATGTTCTCAATCACCCCTGGGATCGTCTCCGAATCGCCATGCATCTGGCCAATATGCTGTCTGTCAGTGAACATCTGCCGGCCAGAGAAGCAGCCGGTGAATATCTGCTGAAGGTGGCAGAGGGCCTTAAAGAAGACCAGATCAATGAAATCGTCATCGACCTGACCCGTGAACTGGAGACAGGCCGTGAACAGGTATCTATGTTTATCGCCCCCTATCTGGGTGCTATGATGAGCCGCCTGGCTGAGAAAGAAATGGCTGAATCTGTGGATCAGCTGGAAGGTCTTGTGGGTACAGGCTCTCTTCTCCATGCCCGTGTGGCCATGCAGACTCTTGGCCGTCTCATCTGCGAACTGCCTGAGGATGCCAAGGAGATGAGAGAGCGTCTGGTAGGTATCATTTTCACCGGTATCTGTCATTATGAAGACGAGATCGCAGGTACGGCTCTTCGCGTTCTGTGTATCAATATTCTTGGTAATGAAAAGCTTTCTTATGAACAGCGCAGTGATATCTTTATGAGCATTCATAAGAAATTATTGACTATCCTGTCTGACAGCAAGGTAGTCCACCTGGATATCTATAATCGTTCCGCCATGCTCAACCATTTGTATCGATTCATCGTGGAATACCAGGTAAAGTGCGGCGCATTTATCTATCCTGTTATGAAGAAAGCTGCTTTCTTCCCCGGTACCTTCGATCCGTTTTCCGTGGGACACAAGCAGATCGTTTCCTATATCAGAGATATGGGATACGAAGTCTATCTGGCTGTGGATGAATTCTCCTGGCGTAAGAAGACCCTGCCTAAACTTCTCCGCCGTCAGATCGTGGCCATGTCTGTGGCAGACCAGAAGGATACCTATCTTTTTGCTGATGAGATTCCCATCAATCTTGCAGCTCCCGGAGATCTGAAATTGCTGGCATCCCTTCTGCCACAGAAGGAAGTGACCATCGTCTGCGGCAGTGATGTAGTCTGCAATGCCTCAGCTTACAGGCTGAAAGATCCGGATGGCGCTGCTTATTACGACCATATTGTCTTTGGCCGTGAGGAAGGTGATGAAGGCCGTCGCCGCATCGAAGCTATTTTGAAGGGAAATGTGAATTACATTAACCTGCCTTCTTTCTTCGAATCCGTCAGCTCCACAAGAATCCGTGAATCCGTGGATATGAAGCTGGATATTTCCATGCTGGTAGCTCCCACGGTTCAGAATCTGATTTATGAAAAGGGTCTCTATATCCGTGAAAGCGATGATAAGCAGACTTTTGACCGTCATGACTTGAGTTTCCGTCTCTATCAGGGAGACTGGACCAATGCGCCGGAAGTGATCGCCCAATCCGGAGAGTCTTGCCGGGAAGCGATGGCTGCCGGCCTCTTCCGCTATGGTCAGGAGTTGCTTGGATGGACTATTGGCCGCAGCGGCAGTGTGGATGATCTTTATGATCTCTTCCATGATCCTGAAGTAGCCAGTCTGGTCAGACGCCGGGCTTCAGGCAAGCTGCTCTTTATCGAAAGTATCAACAGTATGGGGCACCCCAGTCAGGAATTGTACCGCATGGTTCTCAATGAATTGCTGGTTCGTTCTCTGGAAGGGGCACATACCTATGCCTTGTGTATCGCATCTCCGGAAGAAGAGGAGAAATGTGCAGCTCTCAGAGAGCTGGGCTTCCAGGCCTTGGAAGGCCGTCCGGACATTTTCTGTGTGGATATGCGTGCTCCGGTCATGCTGCTGCAGGATGCCATGAGTTCGGTTAAGAAACCGCACCGCTTTGCTGCATCTGTGGTGGAAGCATTCTCACGAAGCCGTCTCCGCCTGCGTGCTGCTTTGAATGAAATGTTCCCGGGTCAGCTTCTCTTAAGCTTTGATTCTGAGATCATTAATGGCGCCTTGGTAGAACGCATTGTCCGCATGAATGCCATGGAAGAGACACCGGAAGATCCCAAGAAGCTGGGACCCCTTATGTGTGTACCTTACGGCAGGGTGCTGTCAGATGAGCTGGTACCTTATACAGTTACCAAGGCTCTTCATGTTGAGAAGTGTTATGAGCCCTATCCGGCCCAGTTCAGTATTCGTGAGACGCCGAATTATTCACCCCTTCGCAATCAGGTAAGGGCATTGAAATCTTTCCATCGTCCCGTTATTCTTGTAGATGACTTCCTTCATAAGAGTAAGCGACTGCTTCGTATGGATGAAGTTTTCAACGAAGAAGAAGTGCAGATTGCCTGTGTTCTGGTTGGTATCATGTCCGGCCGTGGCCGGGATTCCATGCGCCGTCAGAATCGTCAGGCTGAATGTGAATATTACATCCCCAACCTGCGCTATTGGTTCTCTGAAAGTGCCCTCTACCCCTTCATTGGCGGTGACGGCATTGAAGGCCGCATGGTTGAAGAACCTCTCATGCCTTCTCTTAACATGATTTTGCCCTATTGCTATCCCGGCTATCTTAATGGCGTGTCTGAGGAATCTGTCATCGACCTGTCCCTGGCAGCTCTGGAAGGGGCCAGAGAAATCATGGCAGCTCTGGAGAAGACCCATCAGGATAACTTTAACGTGACCCTGACCATCGGCCGCTTAAGCGAAGCTTTGAGACAGCCCCGTGTACCTGATAAGGGACGGAGTATGATTTATAACACGGCACTTCCTGCTACCGAATATCTGAAAGATGATATACTGCAGATCCGCCGTATCAGTAAGTTTGAGGTTTAATATTGAAGTATTTTTCTTGGAAAAACAAATGTTTAGTCACTGAATGGGAGAGTTCTGAACAGGAGCTGACATTGCCGGAAGGCGCGGTTTTGGCAGAAGAAGCCTGCTCACCTCTGGTTTTTCTGACCAACAGAGATCCCCTGACGAGTCGTGGTGTGACAGCTATTAGTCAGGTGGGAGAGCTCTTTGAAGAAGAGGGGATTGAATTACTTAAGCCCTGCAAAGAGGACAGCTTGGTGAGCGCTCCGAATTCTGACAAAGACAGGGAGACACTTAGTCAGCTGGTATCCAATGATGGGGCCGTGCTTTTAAATACAGCCTTTGGTCGCTGCTACGATTTCCTGGAAAATGTTATGAATCCCAAGCGTGACGGTTATAAAGTCACTCTTGTGGGCCTTGGAGATGTAGGCGGAACTGTGCTGACAGGTCTTAAGCTTCTGGGAAATGATATCTCAGAGGTAGCTGTCTTTGATCCTTATGAGCCTATGATGGCCCGCTATGAGATCGAGCTTAACCAGGTCCTGCCCATTGATGATGACAGATCCATGCCGGTGATCAAGATCGCCGATCCGGACCATCTCTTTGACTGCGATGTGTTTATCTTTACAGCCTCAAAAGGCGTACCGGGTCTTGGTACCACTGTTAAAGATGTGCGCATGGCCCAGTATGAAGCCAATCGAGGCATGCTGGCCTCTTATGCCGCTATGGCAAGACAAGCACATTTTCAGGGACTTTTCTGTCAGGTATCCGATCCGGTAGATCATCTGAGCCGGGGCATTTTCCTGGATAGTCAGAAGGATCAGGAGGGGCATATGGACTTCATGGGCCTGATGCCGGAACAGGTTCAGGGCTTTGGCCTTGGTGTTATGGCAGCCCGTGCAGCTTATTATGCTAAGAAAAATGAGATAGAATTTGAGAAAGGCCGGGTCTACGGTCCTCACGGACAGGGCCTTATTGCGGCCAACAGTTTTGACGAAGATTATAATAATGAGGTCTCCTGTCATCTGACTGACCTGACCAGAACCGCCAATCTGAAGGTTCGGGACCTGGGCTTCAAGCCCTATATTGCCCCGGGTCTGTCATCTGCAGCCGTCAGCATCCTGCGTCTCATGAAAGGTCAGGTTCACTATGGAGCTGTGCCTATGGGTGGCACTTATTTTGGCTGCCGCAGTCGTTTTACAAGTCATGGAATCTCTCTGGAGCGGGAAAACATCAAGGATGACCTTATGAAGAGGATTCATGAGACCTATGATATGTTGAAAGTGTTTGAATATTAAAAGATCAATATAGGAAATAGTAACAATTCAACGTGATGAAGGTTTAAAGGGATAGCGTAGGCTGTCCCTTTTTTGCTATAATGTCTCGGTATCCGCATTTTATATCCGGAAAATAATATTAGGGAGGTAGTTTTATGTTCAGTTCCATTCTGGAGTCTATCGATACCGGTATTCTGGCCGTCTGCGATATTCTCTACAAACCCTATATCGTGCCACTGTTCCTTCTGGTAGCCGGTATTGTCTTTACTGTTATGACAAAAGGTATGCAGGTTCGTCTTTTCAAAGAAGCCTGCCGCTCCATCATGGAGAAACCCAGTGAAAAAGAAGGTGTATCATCATTTGGTGCTCTGATGGTATCTACTGCTTCACGTGTTGGTACCGGTAACATTATCGGTGTTTCTACAGCTATCTGTCTGGGTGGCCCCGGCGCCATCTTCTGGATGTGGGTAACCGCCTTCGTCGGTGGTGCAACAGCTTTCGTTGAATCCACACTGGCTCAGATCTACAAAAAGAAAGATGATGACGGAACAAGTAAAGGTGGTCCCGCCTTCTACATGGAACAGGCCCTCAATATGCGTTGGCTTGGCGTTATCTTCTCAATCCTGATCATCCTGATCTATGCTCTGGGTTACAACCTGCTGGCTGCCTACAACCTGCAGTCCACATTCTCTGTTTTCGGTTTCTACAAAGAAAGCAGCACACCCATCATCATCGGTCTTATCCTGATGATCCTCTTCGGTATCATCGTTGTTGGTGGTGCTAAGAGACTGATCAAGGTTACAGAATACCTGGTTCCCATCATGGGCGTCCTCTATGTTCTGGTATCTCTGATCGTTCTGATCACACATATCACTGCTCTGCCGGCCATGTTCGGCAGCATCTTCAGAAGTGCTTTCGACTTCAAGTCCATCTTCGGTGGTTTCTCAGGTTCCTGCATCATGTGGGGTATCAAGCGTGGTCTTTACTCCAACGAAGCCGGTATGGGTTCTGCTCCTAATGCTGCTGCCAGAGCTTCCGTATCACATCCGGCCAAACAGGGTCTGGTTCAGATGCTTTCCGTTTTCATCGACACACTGCTGATCTGCACAGCTTCCGCTTTCATGTTCCTGATCTCAGGCGTTGAACCCACAGCTGATATCGCCGGTGCTGTTTATGTTCAGAATTCTATGCAGGCTGCTCTTGGTACATGGGGTCCGGTATTCCTGTCCGTCGCTATGTCACTGTTCGCCTTCACAACTCTGATCGGTAACTATTCATACTGCGAAGGCTGCCTTGAATTCATCATCAAGCGCGATGCTACTAAGACAGAACTTCTGATCTTCCGTATCGTTGCTACTATCATCGTCTTCCTTGGTGCTGTTGCCAGCGCAGGTGTTGTATGGGATCTGGCCGACATGCTTCAGGGTATGGCCGTTATCATCAACGTACCGGTTATCCTGGTTCTGGGCGGCGTTGCTGTTAAGTGCCTTAACGACTATGTTGCACAGCGCAAAGCCGGTAAGGATCCGGTCTTCAAAGCTTCTTCTATCGATCTGAAGCAGAAGACTGATTTCTGGAATTAATTCTAAACGTATATCATGGTAAGATTAGTTTTACTTGAGCCTGAGATCCCGGGCAATACCGGCAATATCGGGCGTACCTGCGTGGCTGTAGGGGCAGAATTGCACCTCATCGAGCCACTGGGATTTAATCTATCAGAGAAAAGCATCAGACGGGCCGGTATGGATTACTGGCCCCGTCTTAATGTTTATCGCTGGGCAACCTATGAAGAATTCATGGCGCATGCCGACGATGTACCGGTATACTATGTCACCACTAAAGGCTGTCAGTTGTATACCGATGTTGAATACCCGGAGGATTGCTATCTGATGTTCGGCAAGGAGAGTGCCGGTATCCCGGAAGAGATCCTGGCCGCCAATCCTACTAAGTG
>JAGHUB010000239.1 GCA_018065025.1 Candidatus Equihabitans merdae | reverse complement strand
CGATTGTTGTGGTCATTCATAAGACCCATGACGCTGACGGAGCCGGGAGTCAGATCCAGAAATTCTTCCATGAAGGTTTCGTCGGCGAAGGAAAGTCTGGCTACGCCAAGCTGCTTGGACAGATATTTTGTCTTGAAAATCTTGTCACCGGGGATCATCAGCATATAGAAATCTGTCTTCTGACGATTGCAGAGAAAGAGATTCTTGCAGATGAGAGCTTCCAAAGCTTCATCGATCTCTTCGGCACCTTCCATAGTCATAAGGGGTGCGTGATCGATGCGTTCGTATTCAACACCCAGAGAATCCAGCAGGTCATAAGTACGAATTTCTTTAGCCAGACGTCCTGTCTCATCAGCGGGACGTCCCTTAACACGTGTCAACATAGTAAATCCTTCTTTGTTAAATAGAATATTGTTATATGCATTCAGCTCAATCCATGAGCATGTTCAGTCATTTTCGACGCTTATTCAGCATCGTATCCGCAGACTTTCTTAGCGATCATGGCATAACTGGGGGTGGGAACACCATACTTTTTGCCCATGCGGACAACTTCAGAGATAAGGCCGTCGGATTCGTTGGGACCACCTTTTTTCAGGTCTTTCTGCATGGAAGAAGTACAATCGTCAGCCAGACCTTCGGTGATCTTACGGTCTGTTTCTACGATATCTACCGGGAAGGGGATGCCCATAGCGTTGGCCAGTGCATCGATCTCGCGAATGCAGGCATAGAAGAGGTCATGGCCCGGGCCGGGACGCTTGTAGTCGCCGCAATTGTAATCACCGTAGGCACCGGCAGCGGCCATGGGTGAAACGTAAGCATACTTCTGGAAAGTATCGCGGCGGACATTGGCAGAATAAACCGGTTCGATACCGGCTTCCTTCAGATCTTCAGTTACCTTAAGTAAAACAGGATCACTGACATCACCGTCCAGTCTGCCGTAGACGATACGCAAAATGTTGCCGCTCATGTAGATCTTGCCGGGACCTTCGATCTCGGAAGCAATGTAAATGCAGCCGTTCAGAACCTGAACATCCGGAAGTTCCGGAGTCATCTTTTCGCCGGTGCCATAGATGTTCAGAATGGGAATAACGATGGTGCTTTCTTTGGAAGCCTTGCGGATAATGTCATAAGTGCTTTCCAGAGAATAACCCTTGACGCAGACGAAGATAATGTCAGCTTTGGTATCGCATTCTTCAGCTGTGCAGGCTTTGACGGGGATATTCCATGCTGTGCCGTCTACTCGATTAAGAGAAAGGCCATTCTTCTGCATGGCTTCCAGATGAGCGCCGCGGGCGATGATGGTAACGTCTTTATCAGCTTTGGCCAGATATGCTGCAATAGCGCCGCCTGTACCGCCGGCACCGATGATCAGATAGGATAATTCATTCATAGGATAAACCTCAACAGTTCAACATTGTAAGTACGATATGATAAAGTGTAATCAGGCTCGTCTATTGAGTCGAGCACGTTTATTCTAGCACAAGCCACCCACTGACAAAAGACTTTACATTCGGTGGGAAATAGCCTATACTGGAACGCAAATACGAACGAATGTTCGAGAATGCATTCAAAAATGCTATAGTGAAAATGTTATGATTGCCGTGAATTCAGGAATCTATTGAAATGAAGAGTCAGAAAGGAGGCAACAGATGTCGGATCGTCCCAGAAGTTACATAGCCATCGATCTTAAGTCATTTTATGCCTCCGTTGAATGTGTTGAGCGTGGCTTGGATCCTCTCACCACCAATCTGGTGGTGGCAGACGGTTCCCGTACTGAAAAGACCATTTGCCTGGCAGTTTCTCCTTCCCTTAAGGCTCACAAGATATCAGGCCGCGCCCGTCTTTTCGAAGTGGTGCAGCGAGTGAAGGAAGTCAATAAAGAGCGTGCAGCCAAGGCACCGGGACGTCAGTTGAAGGGTTCATCTGTATTTGCTCCTGAGCTGGAAGCAGACCCGTCATTGGCCCTGGATTACATCACAGCACCACCTCGTATGGCTTATTACATGGAATACAGTACTCGTATCTACGAGGTGTATCTGAAATACCTGGCACCGGAAGACATTATCGTTTATTCCATTGATGAGATTTTCGCTGATGTAACTTCTTATCTGGAAATATATAAGATGACCGCTCATGAACTGGCTATGACTATGATTCGTGACGTGTTGAAACACACCGGTGTTACAGCAACAGCTGGCGTTGGCACCAATCTTTATCTGGCTAAGATCGCCATGGATATTGTTGCCAAGCATATGCCCCCGGATCAGGATGGGGTGCGTATAGCAGAGTTAGATGAAAGAAGTTATAGAGAGCAGTTGTGGACCCATCAGCCTCTTACAGATTTCTGGCGTGTAGGGCGAGGATATTATAAGAAGCTGACATCTGCCGGTTTATACACCATGGGAGATATTGCCCGTTGTTCCTTAGGGACTAAGAGGGATTTTCATAACCCGGATCTTCTTTATAAGTTGTTTGGTATTAATGCGGAGCTTCTTATTGCTCATGCCTGGGGATGGGAGCCCTGCACTATTGCCGATGTTAAGAGTTATCGGCCCCAGACCAACTGCTTAAGTTCAGGCCAGGTACTGACAGAACCTTATGAGGCAGATAAGGCCCGACTGGTGGTTTGGGAGATGGCGGATATGATGGCCCTGGATCTTGTAGAGAAGGGCTTGGTAACCGATCAGCTGGTATTGACTATTGGCTATGATATCCTGAATCTGACTGACCCGGACAGACGTCGCCGTTATAGGGGTCCTGTGGTTACAGATGGTTATGGCCGACAGACCCCCAAGCACAGTCACGGCACCATTAACCTAGAGTCATATTCCTCATCCAACAAGGTTATCATGGATGCCATGATGGAACTTTATGACCGCATCATCAATCCTACACTTCTGATTCGTCGTGTGACTCTAGGGGCTAACCATGTCATCCTGGAACGTGATATTCCTCAGGATACCGGCTTTGAGCAACTGGATTTCTTCACGGATTACGCCGCTAAAGAGAAGGAGAAGCGCCAAGCTGAAGCCCAGCGGGCGAAGGAACGCAAGATGCAGGAAGCAGTCATCGAACTGAAGCATCGCTTTGGCAAGAATGCTGTGCTTCGGGGCGCTAACCTGCAGGAAGGTGCCACAGCCAAGAATCGCAACAGTCAGATTGGTGGTCATAAAGCGTAGAAAAGGGAGAAAGAAGCGATGAGCACAGATTTTGATAAATATGCAGATATGCTGGATCTGCCACATTATCAATCACCGGATCGGCCCCATATGTCGATTCATGATAGAGCTGCACAGTTTTCTTCTTTCGCAGCACTGACAGGTCATGAAGAAGCTATCGAGGAGACCGCCAGACTGACTGACGTCTGGCACGATATGGATGAAGGTGTCCGCCAGCGTATGGATGAGACTCTGCAGAAGCTTCTGGTCGGACAGGGCAAAGAGCAGCGGGTTACCGTGACTTATTTTAAACCCGACACACGAAAAGAAGGCGGCGCTTATGAGACCGTAAGCGGGAAAGTCCGGAAGATTGATACCGACAACAGACAGTTGATGTTGGAAGACGGTACCTTGATTCCACTTATGACTATAGCTGATATTGAGTTGCTATGAATAATAAGAAATTGGGGTTATATGATTCATACTAAAGAAGAGTTAATGATAATAGATAAATATTTGAACGCTGTTGATCAAGATGTGATCGAGTATGTTAAAAAAGTGTATCAAGGTGAAAAACCAACACCAATTACAGTTGGATTTCTTTCAGACAGAACAGCAGAAGAAATAGAGCATTTAACCGGAAAAAAGACGTATGGAAACAGGGTAGTCTTAGATGATAACGGCGTTATACATATTAGAAATCGTCATGGAAAAGGTGGGGCACAGGATGAAAGTATGGCAAATCTTGAAGATATAGCAAGGATGGGCTACGTACTGGCAAATTATGACAAGATTGAATTTCATAACGAATATGCGCAAGGATATGTAGATGCAAATGGAAAGCTCGCACCCAAAATTGTTTTTTCAAAAAGAATTGATGGAACGTATTTTGTGATAGAGGCTGTTAGTGACGCAAAGAAGCATAGAAACTATGTTGTTTCTGCATTCATTCAATCAAGAAAAGAAAAAAGCGATTTGTCAGTCCCTAATAATGCATAAGCCCTAGGTTTACGTCCGAAACGTAGCTGACAATATCGCTCTGGTTGATTATTATATAACACATGATTGAAAAATTCTCAAGAATAACACATCTCACTAAGGCTAAAGGCCATATTTTTATCTATTTTAAGTGCAAGATGAATGTGCTTCATTTTACAAATGAATAAAACTCATTTTTTCACTTTACTAGTATTAAGAACTCCCTATAATAGGAAAAGTGCGTTTCAATATTTAGCAAGGAGTTTTTAGTATGACAAACAACATCGAAATCAGATGGCATGGCCGAGGAGGTCAGGGTGCTAAGACAGCAGCTCTGCTCCTGGCAGACGTTGCTTTTAAGACAGGTGCCTATGTTCAGGGTTTCCCGGAATACGGCCCGGAACGTATGGGTGCTCCCATCACTGCCTTTAATCGCATCAGTTCCAAACCCATCCGTGTTCACTCAAACATTTACACACCGGACCTGGTAGTAGTGGTTGATGATTCACTGCTGGCCTCAGTTGATGTAACCGCCGGTCTTAAGGATGAGGGTGCCATCATTATTAATACACGTAAAGAAGCTGAAGAAATCAGATCACTTCTCAAGGGCTATGCCGGTCGTGTCTACACTGTAGATGCACGTGCTATTTCTGAAGAAGCTCTTGGCAGATACTTCCCCAATTCACCTATGCTGGCCGCAGCTGTAGCTGTCAGTGGCGTACTGGATAAGGATACCTTCATCGCTGAGATGCAGCATTCCTACGAGCATAAGTTTGCTAAGAAGCCGGAAGTTATCGAAGGTAATATGAAAGCCCTGACCATGACTTTCGAATCTCTGAAAGAAGCTTGATCAGCTGAGTTGATATAGCTGATATGTCGATATATCGAAGCAGTCCCTATTTTGAAACTGCTTCTTGAAAGGATTACAGATAGATATGAGAACAGACGTCTCAAAGATTAATGAAAAAACACGCCATCAGGACCTGACTGAAGGCTTGATGATGTTCGCCGGCGGTACCTCCAAGGAATTCAATACCGGTGAATGGCGTACAAATACCCCGGTAGTTGAGTGGGATAAATGCCGTCAGTGCCTGCTGTGCGCACCGGTTTGCCCGGATTCATCCATCCCGGTTAAGGACAGCAAGCGTTTAGATTTTGATTACGATCATTGCAAGGGCTGCGGTATCTGCGCAGCAGTATGCCCCTTCAATGCTATCACCATGAAGGAGGGCAAATAATGGCTATCAAAGACAGAATGTCCGGTAATGAAGCTGTGGCTTATGCCATCAAACAGATCAATCCTGATGTCATGCCCGCTTTCCCTATCACACCCTCAACTGAGATTCCCCAGATGGTTTCTAACTACATCGCCAACGGCGAGATCGAAACAGAATTCATTCCGGTAGAGAGTGAACACTCTGCTATGAGTGCAACCATCGGTGCAGAAGCTGCAGGTGCCCGTTCACTGACAGCCACTTCCTCAGCCGGTCTGGCACTTATGTGGGAGGAATTGCTACTGGCCGCTTCCAACCGTATGCCTTGCGTACTGGCTCTGGTCAACAGAACCCTGTCCGGTCCTATCAACATCAACTGCGACCACTCCGATGGTATGGGTGCTCGTGATACCGGTTGGATCCAGATCTATGCAGAAAATAATCAGGAAGCTTACGACAACTTCCTTCAGGCATATCCCATTGCGGAAGATCCTCGTGTACATCTGCCGGTTATGATCTGTCAGGATGGTTTTATCACAAGCCACGCTGTAGAAAATATCGAGCTGATGGAAGATGCTCCGGTTAAGGAATTCGTTGGTGAATATTGTCCGGAAGAATATCTGCTGAATCCCGGCAAGCCGGTGGCTGTAGGTCCCTACTCCGTATCCAATTACGCTATGGAAGCCAGAAAGAATCAGGCAGATGCTCTCTTGGCAGCTAAGAAGGTTATCCTTGAAGTGGCCGAAAAGTATGAGAAGATCTCCGGTCGTAAGTATGGTTTCTTCGAAGAATATCGTACAGAAGATGCCGATTACATCATGCTGATCATCGGTTCTGCTGCCGGCACAGCTAAGCAGGCTGTTGATGATCTTCGTGATCAGGGCAAGAAAGTCGGCGTTCTGAAACTTCGTGTCTTCCGTCCCTTCCCGGCTGATGAAATCGTTGAAGCTCTGAAGAATTGCAAAGCTGTCGCTATCATGGATCGTACCGAAAGTTATAACGGTAATGGCGGTCCTCTGGGCAGCGAAGTATGTGCAGGTCTCTATCGTCGCAAAGCAGATGTGGCTTCGGTCAACTACATCTATGGTCTGGCCGGCCGCGACTTCACTGTCAACCACGTCTATGATATTTTCGCAGAACTGGAAGATATGGTTGAAAACGGTAAAGAAGTTGAACAGTTTAAGTACATTGGTCTGCGTGACTGATGGTTCGATACTTTGCGATAGAATATAAGATAAATCAGAACGGATTAGAAATATGGAAAATTACAGCTTAAAAGAAGTTATGAATAAACCGGAGCGCCTTGCTCCCGGCCATCGTATGTGCGCCGGCTGCGGTGCTACCATCGGTGTTCGTGCCGTACTTCGTGCTCTGCATGAAGGTGATCGTGCCGTCATCGGTAATGCTACAGGTTGTCTGGAAGTTTCTTCCTATATGTATCCCTACACAGCCTGGGAAGACAGCTACATCCACAATGCTTTTGAAAATGCCGGTGCCACTCTTTCAGGTGTTGAAACAGCATACAAAGTCCTGAAGAAGAGAGGTCGTCTGCCGGAAGATGAAACCTTCAAATTCATCACATTCGGTGGTGACGGCGGCACTTATGACATTGGTTTCCAGTCTCTGTCAGGTGCTATGGAACGTGGCCACGATATGGTTTATGTCTGCTATGACAATGGTGCTTACATGAATACCGGTATCCAGCGTTCATCTGCTACACCCATGTATGCCGATACCACAACTACACCGGCCGGTAAGGTCTCCAATGGTAAGCCTCAGTATCGTAAAGATTTGGCTGCTATCATCGCTGACCACAACGTACCCTATGTTGCACAGACAACATTTACCAGAGATTTTAAAGACTTACACCAGAAAGCAGAGAAGGCTATCTACACAGAAGGTTCTGCTTTCCTGAACATCATGACTCCCTGCCCCAGAGGCTGGCGTTATGATACACCAGACATCATGAAGATCGTTCAGCTGGCCATTGATACTTGCTATTGGCCCATGTTCGAGGTGGATCACGGTGTATGGCGTCTCACATACGAGCCCAAGAAGAAACTGCCTATCGAAGAGTTCCTTCGTCCCCAGGGTCGTTTCAAGCACCTCTTCAAGCCCGGTAATGAACACCTCATCGAAGCCTTCCAGGCTGAGGTAGATCGCCGCTGGGAAGATCTGCTCTACAAGTGCGCACGCTAATAGTGTTATACTATCCTTAAGTTAAATGCATTGCTGAGAAACATTGATCTTCAAGCACTTAAGATAAAAGGAATTTGCCATGACATTACTGTCTTACTTAGTCTTTAAAACTGCCGCAGCCAGCGGCAGTTTTTATAAAACAGCTGAGATCCTGGGATTAACTCCCTCTGCTATCAGTCATACTGTTTCAAATATGGAGAAAGAACTGGGCTTCGCCGTATTCTATCGCGGTCGAGGCGGCATTTCACTGACCAATTCAGGCCAGCAGCTTCTGCCATACGTCAATAATGTTCTGAATGCAGAAGAAAGTCTGCAGCAGGTCATTGCCGAGATGAATGGTCTGAAGGCCGGTCTGGTTAAAATTGGTGTATTTTCCAGTGTATGTACCACATGGCTGCCGGACATCCTCTATCATTTCCAGGAAAAATATCCTGAAGTTGAGGTTGAGGTATTCCAGGGCACTTACGACGATGTTAGGGAATGGCTGAAAACAGGCCAGGTAGACCTTGGTTTCCTGTCTGTTTCCTCCGCCGGGGAGATGCACATCGAACCCCTTCAGGCAGATCCTCTGGTTTGCGTTGTGCCTGCCGGTTCCAATATGGACAAGGGTAAGGGATACATGGCTATTGAAGATATCCGAGGACACGGTTTCGTTTATCAGCGAGAGAGTACGGACGCGGATATTCAGAAGTTCCTGAAGGAAAACCAGCTGGAAGTTGTATCACGTCATCATGTTGTTGATGACCTTTCCACTGTAAAACTGGTTGAGAAGGGCTTTGGTATCTGTCTGATGCCGGCTCTTTGCATGCAGGATATCCATTGTGATGTTGAGACATATCCCATTCGTCCCGAAGCCGGTCGTATCATCGGTATTGCCGTGCAGAATCCCAATCTCATGGCACCTGCTGTAAGAATGATGTATAACTATATCGTTAAAACTTACAAAGAAGTGTAATGATGAGAGGTAAGTCTGATATGAAAATAGTTATGCTGGACGGCATCACCATCAATCCCGGTGACATCACATGGCAGCCGGTATCAAATCTGGGTGATTTTACATTTTATCCCCGTACGGCACCGGAAGATGTAGTATCACGTATCGGCGATGCTGAAGCAGTACTGATCAGTAAGATCCATATGACAGGTGAAGTGATGGATGCCTGTCCTAACCTTAAATACATCGGTGCCATGGCTACCGGTTACAACAATGTTGATGTAGATGCCGCTCATGAGAGAGGTATCGTGGTAACAAATATTCCGGCCTACAGTACCAATGCTGTTGCCCAGTTTACCATGGGTCTTCTGATGGAGATCACCCAGCGTATTGGTTACCATGTCAATGAAGTGCGTAATGGCAAATGGATCGGCCACATCAATTTCTGTTACTGGGATTATTCTCCCATGGAACTGGCCGGTAAGACACTTGGTGTTATCGGTTATGGCAGCATCGGTCAGAAAGTGGCCTCTATGGCTAGAGCTTTCGATATGAAGATCCTGTATAACAGCCGTCATCCCAAGACCGATCATGATTGTGATGATTGTCGTTATGCTCCCATGGAAGAATTGCTGGCCAATTCAGATATCATTTCTTTGCATTGTCCCCTTACGGAGCAAACATCAGAGATGGTTTGCACGGATTTCATCAATAAGATGAAAGATGGCGTTATTCTGCTGAATACTTCTCGCGGCGGTCTGGTGAAAGAAGACGATCTGGCTGAAGCTCTGAAGAGCGGCAAGGTTCGCGCCTTCGGTGCAGATGTGGTAGCTGTTGAACCTATGGCAGCGGACAATCCCCTGCGGGAACTGCCCAACGCCTTCATCACACCCCATATGGCATGGGCTCCCATCGAGACCCGAATCCGTCTGGTACAGCTGATTGCAGATAATCTGGCCGCTTACCAGAAGGGGGAAGCATTAAATCGAGTATAAGTTGTTAATGCTTGAAAAAGTACATTTTGTTTTATAAGTCAACTTTATAAGATGAAAACAAAAACAGACGCTCACCACATCGGTGAGCGTCTGCTTATGTTAAGCCTTAGGCTTAATTATTTCTGATGTTCCAGAGCCAGAGTTCTGGTTGTCAGGTCGCATACTTCACTGGGACCATAGTACTGGATAGCACCCGGGAATGTGTAGCATGTTTCAACAGCCCATTTTTCTCTGTTGGCTTCGAAGTACTTGAAGGGAGCGCCGTCCAGCTCTACCAGAGCTTTCTTGATAACGGGCTTGTCTTCGCCGTGTCTTCTTTCCATGTTCATCATCTTGGTGATGGGCATACCACCGGCAACCCATTCTTCAGCCGGAGCGGACAGGTTGGAAACCTTGGACAGGTAACCGTTGAAGCCATACTGGATCAGCATGAAGGCATTGTAACCAAGTGAGTAGCAGTAGTCAGCATCGAAGTTAGACGGGAAAGCACATCTGCCTTCATAACCGAAGAAATGATGCAGAGTAGCATAACGACCCTTGTAACCTCTGGCTTTCAGTCTGTCGCCAACCATAGCGGAGAAGAGCTTTTCGGATTCGATCAGAGAAACCTGAACGTTACCATGGGGATCTCTTTCCAGGAACAGCTGCTGCTGGATAGCTTCCGGCAGAGATGCGAATGTTGTCATAGCGTCAGCGGAAAGACCTTCTTTGATGAAGTCATACTTTTCAGCCCAGGATGCCAGAGCGTTGAAAGCATCAGCTTTGCTGCCGGCAAGCAGTTCGTTGATTTCGCTGATCAGAGCCTTGAATTCCGGTACGAATTCAACAACACCTTCCGGAATAACAGCAACACCAAAGTTCATGCCATTGGCAGCTCTTGTTTCAACAGAATCAGCGATGTAGTCAGCGATTTCAACCAGAGACATCTTCTTTTCAGCAACTTCTTCAGAGATCAGGCAGATGTTCGGCTGTGTCTCAAGTGCGCATTCCAGAGCAACGTGAGAAGCGGAACGACCCATAACCTTGATGTAGTGCCAATATTTCTTGGCGGAGTTGCAGTCTCTTTCGATATTACCGATCAGTTCGGAATATGTCTTTGTGGCTGTATCGAAACCGAAGGAGCATTCGATATCTTCGTTCTTAAGGTCACCGTCGATAGTCTTGGGGCAGCCGATAACCTGAACGCCTGTGTTGTGAGCGCCCATGTACTCAGCCAGAACGCCGGCGTTTGTGTTGGAATCGTCACCACCGATGATAACGATAGCTGTGATGCCGTGCTTCTTGCAGACTTCAGCAACGATAGCGAACTGTTCTTCTGTTTCAAGTTTTGTTCTGCCGGAACCGATGATATCGAAACCGCCGGTGTTTCTGTACTGATCGATGTATTCATCGTCGAATACGATGTAATCATCTTCAATCAGACCGCTGGGGCCGCCCTTGAAACCATAGAGTTCGTTGTTTTTATCAGTAGCTCTCAGAGCATCATACAGACCGGTAACAACGTTGTGACCACCGGGAGCCTGACCACCTGAAAGGATAACACCGACGATCTGCTTCTTGGCAACAGATGTGTTCTGGCCTTTAGCAAATGTGATTTCGGGTTTGCCATATGTGTTGGGGAACAGAGCCTGGATCTTTTCCTGATCGGCTACGCTCTGTGTGGCAGCGCCTTCGTTAACGCAGATTTCGCTGATACCGTTTCTGAGCATACCCGGCAGTTTGGGGCTGTACTCATATCTTGCTTTCTGAAGCGGGGATAAATTCATGTTGATTCTCCTTTGTTGCACATAATATAGGTAAGGTTTGTTTATTGTTTAACCCATAATAAACAATCGTATTATACTCTAAAAGTCCTGCTTTGTGTATAGCAAGATCATGCCGCTGTGTACTTATCGGCCCATTTTCCTTGCAAATTTTGCCAGCTCTTCCGGAATATGAATAGTCTGGGGACATACTTTTTCACAGCTGTGGCAATTGATACAGCATTCCGGCTGCTGGTCAGCATCGAGACTAGACAGTCACATAGGTGCAATAAAGTTGCCGGATCCGGCAACCATTGCTTCATTATAAAGCTTAAGCAGGAAGGGAATATCCAGTTTCTTGGGACATTTTGATACACAGTAATGACAACCGGTGCAAGGCACAGTGGTTCTTGCGATCATTTCGTCGGCGATGTCCAGAATCAGCTTCATTTCTTCGTCGTTCAGCGGTTTATTTTCTGCATAGGTATTGATATTGTCCTGAAGCTGCTCCATGTTGGACATGCCGGAAAGTGTCATGGTTACGCTGGGGATGGCCTGCAGGAAACGGAAGGCCCAGGCAGGGATGCCTTCGTCGGGTCTTACAGCTTTAAGTCTTGCTTCGGCATCCTCGGGAAGGGTTGCCAGCTGACCGCCTCTTACCGGTTCCATAACCCACACCGGGAGATTCCATTTATCCAGTAATTCTACTTTGCCTTTGGCATTCTGGAACTTGTAATCCAAATAGTTCAGTTCGATCTGGCAGAATTCCATGTCTTTGCCGTAGGCTTCCAGGAATTTGGTCATGCAGGCAAGATCACCATGAGTAGAGAAGCCAAGGTGCTTGATACGGCCATTTTTCTTCTGTTCCATCAGGTAATCATAGATACCGTATTTCGGATCCAGATAGGCATCCACATTCATCTCACAGACACTGTTTAGAGATGTGTCGGGTAACGAATCGGAAGCCCCTGCTTTATTGCAAATACCGCTCGGTAATGTCAATAAAAAAGTCGGCAGACCAGAATTCCAGGCCTTCTTTCTCTGTTAATGATAAAAACGGAGATACATCTGCTTTTGCACTGTCGAAATCTACAGATTGGAACCGCTGCATCAACATTTCCTTAAGCCGTGGCATGGTAAGTTCTTCCTCAGGATTCCATTTTCCGGATTGTTCCATTCTTCTTTGCAAATGCATCAGATTCACGGAGCAATTTCTTTTCAGGTACCATATATAGTCATAGAAATCTCGCCCTTTCACTCTATGCTTATAATCACGGCAAAGAACGGCATGCATCTTCCCGGCAAATAATGACGGCATATCATAAAGCCGAACCCTATAGATGGCAGGATTGATCGCATTCATATACTGAAATCCTGCACCCTCCGGCGGATTTGTATCAACCTCGAACTTGATTTTCAATATAGCCTGTGGGTTTATGCCGTAAACACTTGCATCATTGGATGTGATTTCAAGTATATTCTGAACCGTATTGCCCTTGATAAAAGCTGATTGAACAGCTGTTTCTTTTGTCTTTTCCTTTTTGCGAACAGTCATACTGAAGTTGTATGCTTTCAGTTCTCTCTCCACATAAGAGAGATAGGGCGCAAGATCAAATGCAGCATCCGGAACATCAAGTGAAAAATCAAGATCTTCGCTGTACCTAGGCAATCCATAGAAAATTCTGAGAGCTGTACCGCCGTAAAATGCAGCCTTTGAAAAGAAACCGCTGCGGGAAAGGCCCATTAGGGCAACCTCCTGCACGATTTCCTTCAATGCATTTTCATAATCTTCGCTGTTTCTGCAATTATAGCGTTCCATCATAGAAAAAATGGCATCGTTCATTCAACGTTCCTCCTTATCAATCAGACGTACAAGCTGATAAAGATTTGTCCTATGATACATGGGGGCAATGCGCCTTATTTTTGTAAAATCAAGTTCTTCGAAAATATCTTCATCCAACCGCATTCCATCAAATAGATACTCACGAAAATCCTTTATTCCACGGATGGGGGAAATGGTACTTAATTGATCGCAGAGTGCCTTTTCTCTGTTTGCAATCAGATAAGGGCGTTCTCCGAAAAGCTCTCTGGTGTAATAATATGGGAAGACATTTTCCGGCACGTCCCGATACGTGAATACGCCAAAACGATTCTCATATTCAATGGTCTTATTGCGCCCACATACAGCTGAAGTATATGTGCATACCCGCTCGGGAATCATTCCATAATAGGCCAACGCATATTCAAAGGATAGATACGACGGCCCCAGCATACTATTGGCCAGCACAAAGCCCGGCGTGTTCACATCCGTTTCGAATAAGCCTCGCTTCAGCGAAATAATCACTCCCTTTTTTACCATCGCCTGAACATGTGCTTGTGCGTTCGCAAGGTTTCTATTCTCAAACAATAATTGCTCTGAAGAAATAATCATGTTGATTTCCTCCTGTTAATATACAATATACTGTGTTTACTGGAGGAAATCAACATGGTTTTTACTGCTGCATCCGATTAACTCTAAATCTCCACTTTTGCAACAGCTTTTGCGATGCCGGCAGAAAACGAAAAATGCTCATTTACGTCTGACTGTTTGTGCAGTCAAGAATAAATGAGCATTTTTTCTACCGTTTCCTGCGGGAATCGAACCCACAACTAGCGCTTAGGAGGCGCTTGTTATATCCATTTAACTAAGGAAACAAAGGTACACCGAAGGCCCTCCTTCCCTCGGGACCAGTTTAGAATGTACCACTTATAAGAGTTTTTGTAAAGAAAGGGGAGATGTGGGCATCTTTTTTTGGACTTGAAATGGACTGAAATGGACTTGAAATTACAACTTGAAATTTTAGTGTGCACAAAGTGTGTATAACGGTGGTGTAACATAAGTCTCAACAAAGGAGATGTTCAACATCAAAGGAGATATCATATGGCTAACAAAGATCTGGAAAACAAAGTTGAAAACTTGGAAAATGACCCGATCATGAATCAGGAAAATGACATGGTCACCACTCCGGAAAATGAACCGGAAAACAAACCGGAAAACAAACAGGAAAACAAGCCGGCAGACAAAAAGAAAGTTGGTATCATCGCAGGTATCGTAGCTGTTGCTCTTGTCATTGGACTGGCCATCGGCGGCATCTTTAAACCGGCCCCGGCCCCCACACCGACACCTACACCGGCTCCCGTAAAGCCCGTTGAACCGGAAGAACATACATGCACCGGTACTTTTAAACACGGCGAGATCTACGACATCACAGTAGAAGGCCCCACCGGTGATATGGATTTCGATATCACAAACGCTGAATTTATCTATGGTCCTCAGGGCGTTCTGACCGTTGGTGATACAGTCACCGTTACTTACACAGTAGACAAAAACAACAAGAACATCGCTGAAAAAGTTGTTGTCGACAAAGAAGCTCCCATCGTCTGCACAGCAAAAGGTATCGTTTCAGACCTTCACGATAAAGAAGTCGTCGTCGTATCTGAACAGGATACAACAAAGTTCGCCAAGGATGGCAACACTGTTATCGAAGGCAATCTGTCAGTTGGTGATGAAGTAGAAGTAACTTATAACTA
>JAGHUB010000044.1 GCA_018065025.1 Candidatus Equihabitans merdae | reverse complement strand
GGTACACCTTCAAAGAATCCGATTAAGTAAATATAGGAAAAAGCGATAATAAAATCGCCTCAACCCCTTAGAAAATAAGGAATTGAGGCGGTTTTTGTTGTTTTTCTATTTTATTCGTAATGAGCTCTCTCGCCACCGATGTATTTCGGTCTTGTTCTGGCACATACCAGATGGGCATTGCCGATAGATTTGACTGAGAGACGAACCGGGACAGCTACATCTTTAAGATGCATACCGATGATGGTGTCGCCGATATCCATACCGGCATCAGCTTTTACATGCTCGACGGCAACCGGGTTTTCGAAGTATTTATAAGCCATGGTTGCGAAGGAGCCACCGGCCTTAGGCCACGGAACAACACTGACGATCTCATAGCCTCTTGCCTTTGCGGCAGCTTTTTCAAGGATAAGGGCTCTGTTCAGATGTTCACAGCACTGAGCAGCCAGATAGATATTCTTTTCCTTAACAGCATCGTGAATACCCTTAAAGACATCTTCTGCAAGTTCCGGTTTAGAAGCAGAACCGATTCTTTCACCGGATACTTCACTGGTAGAGCAACCAACTACTAACAGATCGCCTTCTTCAACCTTAGCAATCTCCAGAAGTTCTTTCGTTGCATTGTATGCTTCATCATATAAACTCATTTATAGCCTTCTTCCTGTCTACCCCTTTATCTATGGGAGGGTAGGCTCTTATTGATGTAGGGGCACATCGTCTGCTGTAATATCCGACAACGCACCAGAAATTATTATATTGCTAAACTGTCGTTATTAAAATACTCAGTTTGATTATTTTATGTAATAACAGATAAAATCACCTTTCTTACATAAGAAGTTATAGCACTCATTATGAAAGAGAAGGTGATTTTTGCTTTTTAATATACCCAGATCTGTGATTGGCAAAATTGGGCAACGGATTAATCTGTGCTTTCTACAGAATCGTCAAAAGGTTCGATAACGTCATCAACGACGGTAGCGATTTCTTCGTCAGCAACTTTTTCTACACAAGCTTCCTCAGTTGCTTCTTCGCAGGCAGCCTTTTCAGCACAAGTTTCTTCTGTTGTTTCTACAACGACTTCTTCTGTAACCTCGTCTGTTTCAGTTTCATCAGATGCTTCTTCGATGATTTCTTCTTCAACTGTTTCTTCAACAGCTTCATCGGAAGTATCCTCTGTGCATTCTTCTTTCGGTTCTGAAGCATAGAAAGCGTCATTATCTGCATCAAGCAGGAGATTCAGTACCTGAAGGAAGGTGATAGGATCTTCCAACTGGGGAAGTAAGCCTGTTTCCGGAACTTCTGCTACAGAAATCTCATCAGATACTTCAAGGTAGGCATCGCAAGCATCGCGATTGATCTTGCTTTCATCACCAAGGATGATGTTGATAGGCATGTCAAGCTGTGCAAGAGCATGTTCTGTATTAGATGTCATGTATCCGCCAAGCTGTGATGCCAGAAGGAAACGACCGGCACTACTGCTCATATGGCCGCTTTCGTAGAAGGCCTGAATCAATTCTTCATCAACTTCGAAGGGATTGTAGAAGAAACCTTCGGTGAGTAATTTTGCAATTCTGTTTCTGCAGATCATCATATTGTAGACAAATGTGCCAATAATAGGTAACTGCAGAAGAGATGAAAGAGCTTTTGTGAAGATAGTGGAGTCAGATTCAGTGATACCACCATCTAAGGGATTGATCAGGCACAGGCTGGAAACCATATCTTTACAGAAGTTTGCAGAAGAGATAGCTGCGGGACAGCTATTGCCGGATACAATAACATCAACAGGTTCCTGGATAATATCTGTGATGAAAGATTCAATCAGCTGTACAAAGTAATA
Source organism: Candidatus Equihabitans merdae (assembly GCA_018065025.1). Lineage (GTDB taxonomy): Bacteria > Bacillota > Clostridia > Lachnospirales > Lachnospiraceae > Chordicoccus > Chordicoccus merdae. The sequence continues at coordinate 3,878 of JAGHUB010000044.1, read as the reverse complement.
TGTGATGTATGACTGATAGGGTTTCTCTGAACGACCACATCCCGGCAGATCCAGGGCGTAAACTTTGCGATTGTGTGCCAAAGCATCAATGATGTAATTCCATTCATAAGAAGAACCTGTTGCTGACAGGTTGTGCAGCAGAAGAATGGGTTTACCTTTGCCTGTTACAGTGTAGGCAACATCTCCATTGGACCATTCATAAGTACGGCAATCGGAATCTGTCAGCTGTCTGACTGTCAGAGAATTCTCGATAACCTTATTGGTGATATACATAGCGCCCAAAGCAGCGCCTGCAGAAATAACTACTTTTTTGATGGTTTTACAGAAGCTCATATAACCTCCTATTACGAACCAAGATGATAATTGAACGATTAGTGCCTATATTATATGCTTTTCGCTTTTACCTGACAATGTTTCACGTGAAACAAAGGGATTGTTTCATAAAGATTTTAGAATATAGACTTCATTGCGTAATGTTTCACGTGAAACAATATGGATATGTGGACTGTGGATATGATAAATTCTTTGTCTTATAAATTCCTTTTCATAAATATACTGTGTGAAAAAAGAGAGCGTGAAACATTCTAAGCATCAAAGATGAAAAACGTAGAAAAATACAGGAATTAATGATCAGAAACACCCTACAGATACTCTAACTAATCCACACAGAAAATCTCTTTACACCACCTCACCAAACATCTGCATAAAACATTGTTTCACGTGAAACATGGATTTGTACTAATTTACATAATTTCAAATGTTTCACGTGAAACATCTATTATTGACAGTTCGTGAGTGCTATAATTAGCGCGGTATAATATAAGGAAAAGTTTCTGAAAAGAGCTCATAGACGTTTCAGGAGGTGTTATGAGCAAAGTTATTGCTATAGCCAATCAGAAGGGCGGTGTTGGTAAGTCAACTACCGCTATTAATCTTTCAGCTTGTTTAGCTGAAGAAAAGAGAAGAACTCTTGTTATCGACCTTGATCCTCAGGGTAATACTACCAGTGGTTTGGGTGTTGATCGTCGAGAACTTGATTCCACTATCTATCATTTGCTGATCGGAATGGAATTAAAGACAAAGAATGCCATTATCAAGACAGAATTCGATGATTTATGCCTGATTCCTTCCAATGAAGACCTGGCAGGGTCAGAAATAGAGCTTTTTGATTTCGAAGAACGCGAATATCGCCTTAAAAAGATCATCTCACAGGTTAAAAAGCAGTTCGATTACATCATCATAGATTGTCCGCCGTCACTTTCACTGTTGACTTTGAACGCATTGGCCGCTGCAGATTCTGTTTTGGTACCTATTCAGTGCGAATACTATGCCCTTGAAGGCCTTTCACAGCTGCTTAAGACCATTGGCTTGGTTAAAAAGCGCCTCAACAAGAAGCTTTCTGTTGAAGGTATTGTCTTTACCATGTATGACAACAGAACAAATCTGTCAGCCGAAGTTGTAGCTAACGTTAAAGAAAACCTGTCAGAACGTGTCTATGAGGCAATGATTCCGCGAAATATCCGTCTTGCTGAAGCTCCCAGCTTCGGTATGCCGATCAATTATTATGATCCCAAGTCAGCAGGTGCTAAGAATTATCAGCTGTTGGCATTAGAAGTAATCTATTATAACGAGGAGAATGACTAATGGCCGTAAGAAGAGGTGGCTTAGGACGTGGTCTTGATGCTTTGATCCGTGATCCTAAGAACGACCAGAACAATTCTCAGGAAAAATCAGAAGCAAAGTCTGGTTCTGAGACTAAAAAACCCGCAAAATCTGAGAAAAAAGAAGGCTCAGGCAAGAAAAAAGCCAAGAAAGGCGACAACAGCGATTCAAAGTCTTCAAAAGCAGGTAAGAAAACGTCTTATCCCGATTCTTTCGCATCTACTAAGGATGAAAAGGAAGAATCTGTTGTAAAGACCACGACAACAACTAAAAAAACTGCTGTTAAGAAACCTGCACCTACCAAAACAGTTGTAACTGCAGATACAGCAAAAAAATCCATAGAAGATACAAAAGAAGCAGCCGTTGGAACTAAGACTGCCAAGGTATCAACAACAGTTTCTGTTAAGACTTCCGAGCTGAAAGCAACTGTTTCTGAAGAGCCTGTCAAGGTTGAAGCACCGGCAATTGTCCAGCCAGCTCCTGTGGAAGAGGTAAAGCCCATTGTGGAAGCGCTCCAGGAAGCACCCGCACCTGTTGTGGACGAGAACAAATTATTCTCCGAAGGAGAACATGTCGTTCGTATTTCACTGGTTGAACCTAACCGTGAGCAGCCCAGAAAGACATTTTCTGATGAATCTATCAAGGAATTGGCTGAATCTATTAAGATTCACGGCGTGATCCAGCCTCTGCTGGTTCAGGCCAAGGATGATTATTACGAAATCATCGCCGGTGAAAGAAGATGGCGTGCTTCAAAGGCAGCCGGTTTGAAGGAAATCCCGGTTCTGGTTCGCAATTATTCCGACCAGGAAGCTGTTGAGGTCTCACTGATCGAGAATATTCAGCGTGAAGACCTGAATCCTATCGAAGAAGCTATGGCTTATCGCCGTTTAATGGATGATTTCACCCTGACACAGGACGAAGTAGCCGGCAAGGTTTCTAAGTCCAGAGCAGCTGTTGCCAACTCAGTTCGTCTGCTGAAATTGTCAAAAGAAGTTCAGGGTATGGTGGTTAGAGAAGAAATTTCTGAAGGTCATGCCAGAACATTGCTTGCTATTGATAACGAAATCATGCAGAAAGAACTGGCGGATCAGGTTATCAAGCAGCATTTAAGCGTCAGACAGACAGAAGCTCTTGTTAAATCCGTGCTCAACCCCAAGAAAGCCAAGGAAGCTAAGAAGGTTGATGCACAGAGAGAGGCTGTATTTGAAGAATTGGCCTCAAATCTCCGTGCTGTTGTGGGTACTAAGGTTGCTATTAACCAGATATCCAAACATAAAGGCCGCATTGAGATCGAATACTATTCAGATGAAGAACTGGAACGCATCTATGATCTTCTTTTGAATATCAAAGGAGAAGGTGTATGAGCAACATATTCGCAGATATGGGTATCGACGCCGGATTTATCCTGATTCTTCTTATGATCATCGCTATCGTCCTGATCGTTATGATGATGGCCATGAAAAATGAGATGAAGCGCATGCAGAAACAGTATAAGCAGTTCATGCGCGGCATGGATGGCGTCTCCCTGGAGAAAAATTTCCGTTCCAAGTTCGCTTTCATCGATAAGCTTAGCGAAGCACAGGAAGTACAGAACACTGAAAATAAAATCATTCACATGGTTCAGGACAAATCTTTAACCAAGTACGGTATCGCCAAGTACGATGCTTTCGATGATGTAGGCGGTAAGATGTCATTTGCCCTGGCTATGCTGGATAAGAGCAATACCGGTTTTGTACTGAATGCCATTCACAGTAAAGGTAATTGCTTCCTCTATCTGAAGGAAGTTGTTAACGGTGAATCCTATATCATGCTTAGTGATGAAGAAATCCAGGCTCTTCGCAATGCTCAGAAGTACGGCAACGAAGAAGAAATCATCGCTAACTACCTTCGTGAGAAGATGCCGGAGTAAGACATAGGACGAAACGCCGAAATACATAAGGTGTTACTTAAAAATCTTTGAATAAGTGATGAATCAAGAGTCACCTGATAAAGAACCAAGTAAGTAAAACACACGTAATGCGTGTACAAACAAGCATTAAGCGTCACATCACGTGATGGATTTCAAGACGAGTTAAAAAATATATAATAATATCAAAACAAGACATTAGCACAAGGTATTAATACATAAAAAGGAAGTATCCATTATGATCGATATTAAGTTGATTCGTGAGAATCCGGAATTAGTAAAACAGAACATCCGCAACAAATTCCAGGAC
>JAGHUB010000115.1 GCA_018065025.1 Candidatus Equihabitans merdae | reverse complement strand
TCGCGGCTGACCAGTTCTTCGATTTCGATCTGAACAGTGGAAGGAATACTGGTGACGTATTCTTCCCCAACACCCAGAGCAGTGACCTGAAGAGGTACCACAATAGGGGTTGACTCAAAGGAAACGATACGGGTCAGATCAGCCTTAACCGTAATATCATCCGTGGTAAGACGGTTGACCTGGCTATTATTGCCTCGGACACGAACGGATACGGTTTCATAATCCGATGCCAGTCTGTATGACAAACCCATACTTTCAACGTAGGAAGCATTGGTTACGGTAACCGGCACATTGTTGATGGTTCTTACTGTAACCGGATCACTGATATTCATGATAGCAACATACAGGATGGTTGCCAGAACCAGGGCGACTGCCTTAGGCCCGGGATTACCAAACAGGAGTTTCAGATACTTCTTCATTCGTCCACCTCCTGTCCTTTCCAGAATTTAAAACTCCGGAAACTGTCGTCTGAACGAATCATCTGTACGTCCTGAAGCACTTCTCTAAGCTGACTGATGGAGACAGCTGAAGAAATGGTACCTTCTTTAGCATAAGTGATCTTACCGGTTTCTTCGGAAACAACGATGGTGAAGCTGTCACTGATTTCACTGATACCGACAGCTGCACGATGTCTTGTACCCAGACGTTTATCCAATCCCGGGTTATCTGACAGAGGCAGATAACAGGTGGCAGCCAGAATACGGTCACCACGCATGATGACAGCGCCATCATGAAGAGCTGTATTTTTCTCAAATATATTCAAAAGGAGCTGTTCAGATACCAGAGCATCCATGTCGATACCGGTATCAATGTACTCCTTCAGAGGAATATCCTGCTCGATGACGATCAAAGCACCGATTTTATTCTCACTGAGAGTCTGACAGGCACGGATCAATCCGCTGTAGGTATTATCGGAGAATAACTTCTCATGACCGGAAGTTGGCATGAACCACTTAGTAAAATTACGATTACCAAGGGATTCCAGGAACTTTCTGATATCCTGCTGGAACAAGATAACCAAGGCCAGCAAGGCAACGGAACCGATCTTACTGGTGATCCAGAGAATGGTTGACAGCTGAAAGATAAAAGCGAGCGCAAGAAAGCCACCCACCACAGCGATACCCTTGATCAGGGTAGACGCACGGGTGTTCTTAAGCCCCTGCCAGATCCAGTAGATCAGGACAGCCAGAATGATGATTTCGATCACACCACTCAGACCGATGTGGGGCATATTGACGCGCATGGCCAATACTCTCAGATAGTCAATGAATCGGTTCACTCAAGATCTCCTTCCTCAGGATCTTCTTCCTCAGGGTTTTCCGACAGCACTACCACATTTTTGGGCAATGCCTTGACATAGTAGAAATAATCATCATCTTCGAACTGAAGATATTTTGCAGCTTTATAATCAACATCATAGATGAAGAAAACAAAGATAGTTGAAACGATAATGGATACGATGGTACTGATCAGTATAAGTCCCACAGGAACCTTAACACCGGTTAAAGCACTGGCGATCAGCATCAGAACCGGATAAGCCAGTGAACCTACACCTACACTGACCGGATAGGAACCGGCTACGGCAAGATTACGGACGGCATAGGTAATGATGAAGACAGCACACAGTACTACCAGATTCATCACCATCTCGGGCTTACCGAAAACACCATTGGTGAGCTGTTCCAGGTTGGACAGCATGTCGCCCTCTCCCGGACCATTGTCACGAAGCACATTCAAGGCAACGATCAGATAATAAACCACCACACTGCTGCCTACGGCAAAGACTGAACTTAAGCGATGCTTCAGGCCTGCGCATACCGGCACCACCTGAGTGACACCGAAGAACATGGTAATGGGCATCAGCAGAAGTACCGGACCGGACTTAGGTGCAAATCTCAGGAAGAGTACGACCAGCATGATCACCACTAATGCAGCGATAGCCGCTGCCTCCAGACCGATACCGAAGGCATAGCCGATAATCAGAAAACCGGCAAAACAAGGAATGGCTTCCCAGGGCAGGATGGCACTGAGAAGGGCAAATACCAGCAGCAGATAGATACCTGAGAAGAG
>JAGHUB010000149.1 GCA_018065025.1 Candidatus Equihabitans merdae | reverse complement strand
TGTGCACAGATTGTACACAGCGGACTGAAATATCAATCCTGAAATATCAATCTTTTACAAAAGCCTTACCTTATACCGATTTCAGCTTTTACAAACAAAAGTTATCCTCCTCTATTCTTGTCACCATGATTTTCATGATGGCAAATTGCATTAATCTATATTAATCCAGACTGCAAAGAGCTTAAATCATCCAGGGTATTGCACAAAAATAAAGCAACATGCAAAAGACGCCCGTGAAACCCGGGCGTCTCAGACTGTAGGATGACTACTATAATATCTTCTTATTAATCAAGTATTCTTCAATTTCAGTTTGAAATAATTCTGCTCTTTGAATCTGCTTTTCCGCTTCATCTTTTGACGCCACAAAGAAATCAAGATAATCTGCCTTCTCTCGACTCTCAGAAGCATGCCTTATAATCTTTGACATGTCTTTGGGGAATATCCCCTCTTTTACAAATGTCTGATTAAAAAACGCAATTACTCCACTATGCTTACTGCTGTCAAATTCTTCCAATGAATTTACAGCTCTTATGGCATGAAAAATGGCATAGTATGCTCGATTCAAAGCATTCTTATATCGACCGTTTTCAAACATAATCCGCGCATCTACTAATGCCTCTTTGCTTGACTCAAAACGATATCTCGATAAATCTTTTATGCTGCTTTCCAAAGAACAATCCCTTCTTTATCAAGATTTTTATAGAATGGCAACGTCTTATGCCATGTTTTATACTGCTCTAGTTCGATGGGCATAACGGATAATGTCACTCCCTGATCAAGTTCGTAATCTACAACGATATCGGTCATATCATCATGCATCTTCTCGGTGTTGCCGTCTTTCAAGATAACAGCAATATCCACATCGGACTCATCTGTTTGTTCTCCACGTGCGTATGAGCCATATAAAACAATCTTTACAAGGTATTCTCCGTAAACAACTTTCAAGTCATTAGACATATTTAGAAGGGCTTTCATGAGTTGTGGATTCTTCTGCCATATTCCGGAACGCTTACGCCAGTTACGATAATTCCCTGACTTTACTCTGCCGTCTTCCGGATACTCTGTACCCTTTGGTATCACCCATTGGTTGCCCATCTTTTCGCCGAGTAACTTTCCATAAGCCAGTAATCTGCGAATGTTTCCGGGATCTTTCCCTGTGAGTTTGGCAAATTCAGTAACCGTATAGAAATCATCCATAAAGCGTCGCCCCCCTTTTCTTGAATAACAATAACACGATGTCGTGTAAATGTCAAAACCCAAGTTTATCCGCCTGCGTATCTCTCTCACAAAAAGGAGAACCGCCGGTCTTTCGACCGGCGGGTAGAGAAGAAATATGGGAAACTCGAAAAACGAGTTTCTTACGATTAGTTAATGGCTTTTTCAAGCCGGCTGATAACTGTGTTATCAAATGCTGCTGCGCCAAGTGCATAGAGCTTGACGCTGGTGCTGATGTCTTTGATCTTGTCTGCGGCGTACTGATAAGAGGCTTCAGAGTCGGTGTCGGCACTGACCAGAAGGATGGGTGATACGCTTCTGCCTGCCAGCATGCCGCCGGCCAGTGAATCCGGGAAGTTCTTATCCGCACCCATGGCGAATACTGCACCGTCCATGCTGCCGCCATAGTTGGTCATCAGATAATCACTGATGAGAACGGATGTCTCATAACGGGTATTGCCTGTGAGATTGACGATATTTTCAGAGGCGATGCCAAGGTCCACCAGTCTGTCGGCTGTTGTGCAGCCGCCGAGGATGATGACATGGTCGAATTCCCTGACCAATTTCTGTGTCTCTTCTGTCATAGACTTATCGTCTGCTGTCAGAAGAATGGGCAGCTTATAAGCATAACTCCAGGAGGAGATAGACAGAGCATCGGCTGCCTTAGAGCCTTTGGCCAGCACCAGTGTATCTGTGCTGAAGAGGCCATTTTCCAAACCTTCCTTACAGATCAGTTCTGCGGTGGCGTAACGGTCAGCACCCTTAGTTAAGGTGTCGCTGATATTCTCGATACCACAGGCTCTCAGATCAGCTCTTACCCTCTGGGATACCGTGCCGCCGATGATGGTGGCGGATTTCACCTGACCACTCCAGGTCTCTGTAAGCAGAGCCTTGATGTCAGAGGGAAGCTTGGCATTCATGGTGAGAATGACCGCGCCATTTTTAGCACCGGCATAAGCATTGGCTGCCAGGGCATCCGGGAAATTCTCACCTGTAACCACGATGATCTCGTCGGGAGCTTCGGGGAAAGCTTCCTTGGCGATAGCAGCTGCTGTTGCGAAACGATCCTGTCCGGCTACCTTGATGATCTTATTGCCTGCAAAATATTCTGCCGGAAGATCCGGTACCTTCTCCCAGGGATCCCATGTGGTCTCATCACCCAGATTGGGATAATCTTCATCAGCAAACCAGTCACTGCTTTCATAACGGTAATCGTTGATGAAGTGCCAGATTACTGCATCTCCATCCTTCAGATAATAGTTATTAAGAGCCACGCCGGGATGTGAGCCGTTGACCAGATACATCCATCCGGCATATTTGCCGTTGTCGAATTCACCCAGGTCATAGCCGCCCAGAACGGCAGGTGCTGTCATAGAAGCAATGTAATTGCTTGACAGGCCAGTCTGCTTCATGCCTTCCTCTTCAAGAACCTTGGCTAAAAGGTCGCCAACTGTATCGCCCTTTCTCATTTCCACAGAGCGGGTCTCCAGCCAGTTGATGTACTTGGCATCAAGGCGGCCCTCGCCTACATCATAATCACCGGATTCAGACAGTGTAGACCCGATGAGACGGAAAGTAACCGTAATGTCATCATTCTGAGAAGGAGCCTCCCCGCCGTACATGCTGCCAAGCGGACGTCCGAAGACGGCATTGATGGCATCGTAGGCTTCCGGCCAACGTTCAGATACCTGATCCAGAACAACATCCTGTGTCGTGCTGTCGATGTACTTTGTACCGCGAAGGACAGCGGAGGATGTGTCATAGAAGAAACCATAGAGGTTGTTCATGCCGCAGGTGGAATCCAGGATCTCACCGGTACGGGAGAAGGCAACTGTCTTGGCATCAGCAGGTACTTCCACAAGGTAAATGTCCTTTTCCAAATAGCCGTTGCCATATGTGGGATCATCCACCATGCCCTCACCCATGCCATTGCCGGGCATAAGACCACGGTAACTGCGGCCCTTGGCTACCAGGTCACTTGGATGCTCTGCATTGATGATGATATCACCGGATACGACGACATCTTCAGAATGTTTGACGGCGATAAAATGATCATGCTCAGCATCATAGTAAAGGTAATAACTGCCCTCGGCAAATGTCTGATTACCCTCTTCAAGAACAAAACGCTCAATGAAAGGATAGGTCTTGATAGAACCCATGCCGGCAGCTTCTTTTACATTGCGGCCAAAAGTTCCGGCACTGGTCAGATAATCATCTGAAAGAGGCACTGTAACAAGACCGTCTTCTGCCAGAGTGACCAGGCTGTCGATATAATAGCTTTCACTGACCGCAGTCTCCCCGGCTGTGTTCTTACCTACGATAGGTGCCATATTGGAACCTTCTGAGATCCAGGTATAGACCATGTAATCCCAGCCTGTGGGTTCCACCCAGGGATTCATCTTTCTTAAGAGTCCCAGGTTATAGCAGTAACGGATGATGCCCTTTCCCTGATTGACAGCTGCGATGCCGCCGATCCGACGGGACATCATGCCGGAGCCTTCATGAACATAGATATTGCCACTGTTATAGCAGTCTTCGATGGTCCCTTCATTTTGAACACAGATGCCGCCTACATTGTTGAAGCAGCACTGTCCATCTCCTTCATTGGAGATAGATCCTGTGTTGATGCATTTACTGATGGAACCTGTGTTAGTATTACAGATGCCGCCGTAACCCCCAACAGCGTGTTCACCCCGGAAAACAACGGAGGCTTTGTTCCGGCAGTTATTGATGCTGCCGCGGTTGCTGTAACAGAAAAGACTGCTGGGATTGACCAGTTTATCCTCTGAATCAATGGTGAGGTTTCTGATGATGCCTTCATTCTCATTGATGAGACCCCAGAATCCGTCACTGACTGTCAGCGTGTGGCCGTTGCCATCCAGAATGCCATAGAAAGTCTGAACTCTTTCAAAACCATCCAGGGCAATATCACAGGCAAGGGTACCCACTGATTCTGTATCCTGAGCCCGCAGCATAAAGGCTGTCAATTCTGCCTGATCATGGATATCACACACAGCCACGATCTTGGAGAACTCGATGGTCAGGGCGGTATCCGGCTTGGTCACTTCAATGGTAACGCTATTATCTTCCGGCACATAGACATGACCTTCCCCGTCTTTCACCGCCAGGCATTCATAGAGGCGGTCCGGTTTAAGATCGATGGTCCAGAGGGTGCTGTTGGCTGTATTCTCAAAAGCGGGCAGGCCATAGGAGCCGAACCGCTTATTGTTTACGGATACAGAAGGTGTATAGAGAGGTGTGGTTTCATCGAAGACAAAACGGATAGCTACATCACCCCGGGCATAACCGGTCATAGCCTCTACCGTCACACGGAAGACCTTACCGCTTTGGGATATGGTGACTGCCCTGCCCTTAAGATTGGGACATTCTGAAGTATCCACCTTCTGACTGGCTTCATCACTCAAAGCCACAGTCTTACCGTCAATGACCACTTCTTTTAAGCGGATGGGCTGATCCTTATAATTGCTGATCTCATAGGTCTGACTGTCCGTATAAGTGATCCGATTATCAGAACGTCCGGTGACCTTAAGATAAGGGGCGAGAAGAGAATCAGCACGATCGGCCCAGTCAATATTGGAAGAAACACTGTAATGATAGTTTAAATTCTCCCCTGCTTCGATCTGGACAAAAACAAGATTATACTTCCAATCACTTCTTCTTAAGCCTGAAAGAACAAATCCTGTGACATCCTGGAGGGGGAGGCTATATCCTTCATTCCATGTGATACTGTCGTAGATTGGTTTATAACTATTGTTATTCCGTCCTTTAAAGCCGGCATTGCTCATGTAGCGAGAAGGCTCTTGTACATAGCGATTGATAGCCGTTACCTGACCTTCGGAGAAAGAACTCATGTGGACATTAACAAGGGAGAGGATGTCCGTATCCCGATCAAAAGAACGAATCTCCGTGCCATAAGGCAGGGATACCACATAGACGGGGCCGCCATCCGCGGAAGACCAGCTGTTAGTGCCTACCTCATCAATGGTGCCTTCCTCATCACCTGTATAGGTCAGAGTAAAGCCCCCGACGGACAATGACATCTCATCCGCCCGGACGATCTCTACCTTTTGGATCACTATGCTAAGGGCAACTGCTGTTAATATAAGCAGTACTTTCCATAGCAGCCGGATTCCGGATGTAGTAAACTGTTTTTCTTTATTTCTCATATTCTTTTCTTCTCTTTGAACTCATTTTTTGAAATAAAGGGACCACAAGGGTCCCTTTATTATCATCGTTATAATGCTTAGCAATCAATCAGGAATGATCAACCAATGCCCTTTTCAAGCTTTCTGATGACAGTGTTGTCATAAGCTGCTGCACCAAGAGCGTAGAGCTTAGCGCCCATACCCTTCACAGTAGCATCAGCGTACTGATAAGAAGCTTCTGAGTCAGAGTCAGCACTGACCAGGATGATGGGTGATACACTCTTGCCGGCCAGCATACCGCCTGCCAGAGCATCCGGGAAGTTCTTATCAGCGCCCATGGCAAAGACTGTACCGCTGGCATTGCCGCCAAAGTTGGTCATGAAGAAATCACTGATGAGGACAGCAGTCTCATAACGAGTTGCGCCGGTAAGATTAGTGATGTTGGCAGCATCGATGCCAAGAGCCACAAGCTTGTCAGCTGTTGTGCAGCCGCCAAGGATGATGGCGTTGTCGAATTCCTTGACCAATTTCTGTGTCTCTTCTGTCATGGACTTATCGTCTGCTGTCAGAAGGATGGGCAGCTTGTAGGCATAACTCCAGGAAGAGATAGACAGAGCATCGGCCGCCTTGGAACCCTTGGCCAGAATGATGGTATCTGTGTTGAAGAGACCATTATCCAGACCTTCTTTACAGATCAGTTCAGCTGTTGCATAACGGTCGGCACCCTTTGTCAGAGTATCACTGATGATCTCAATACCGCAGGCTTTGAGATCAGCTCTTACCTTCTGGGAAACAGTACCGCCGATGATGGTGGCAGATTTGACCTGACCGCCCCATGTCTCTGTGAGCAGAGTTTTGATATCGGAAGGCAGTTCAGCATTGGCTGTAAGGACCACTGCGGCATTCTTTGCACCGGCATAGGCATTGGCTGCCAGGGCATCCGGGAAATTCTCACCTGTTACAACAACGATTTCTTCCGGAGCTTCCGGGAAAGCTTCTGCAGCGATAGCAGCTGCTGTGGCATAACGATCAGCGCCGGCTACCTTGATGATCTTTTCACCGGAACGAAGTTCAGCAACAAGATCAGCAAGAGCTTTCTCTACAGCTTCAAGAGTGGCCAGAGCTTCATCTGTTACGTCTGCCTTCTGTTCGTCTGTCAGAGCTTCATAAGCAGCACGGGCAGCTTCGATAGCTTCCTTGTCTTCCAGTTTGACTTCATCAACTGAGGGAAGAGCTTCGATCATATCCATGACAGCATCAGCCGGGAAGATATCTGTGGGTGTACCAACTACCAGTTCGAAGCATTCCAGAGGATCACCCCATTCGCCGTATGTGACGACAAGAGCTCTCTTCTGCTGTAAGTAACCCTCTGCAGATACACCTACACTGAGAGAGCCGTCATCATTGTCGCGAAGAGTCCAGGGAACTACGCGGTAGCCGTAACTAGCCGGCCATTTATCGTCGCCATTATCAGCCTTATAACTGACCATTCGCTCATTACCTGTCAGTCTAAGATCTGCTTTTACTCTTGCAGGATAGGTGACCCATACATTCTCAACACCTTCCGGAACAGTGACAATATAACGCGGGATAGTTATCTTTTCGCCCCAACTGGTGAAAGTGGCTTCCTGAGTATCAATATCTACCAGATATTTGACCTTGCCATCTGCCTCATAGGAAACGCTTGCAAAGTCGTAGTCCTTATAATATTCATAGACCGGTGAAGACATCTCAACAGCAATAATATAAGCCTCTTCCGCGTCTGTCAGGACTTTCACTGTTTCTGCGGGGATAAGTGACTTCTGATCATTTGTCAGGGCGTCATAGGCTTCACGAGCAGCTGTGATAGCATCACCGCTTTCAAGAGTAACTTCGCCGATGGCATTGATCTTTTCAATGACGGCATCAGCTGCAGCTTTATCAGCAACAAGTTTTGCATAAGTTGATTCTGCAGCTTCTAAGGCCTTAAGAAGCTTTTCAGAAATCATAGATTTCTCTTCATCTGTTAACTGGTCGTAAGCTGTACGGGCAGCCGCAATAGCATCACCGCTTTCAATCGTAATTGCACCAAGAGCTCTAATCTGGGTCATCACATCTACTACGGCCTCTGTAGCACCGGCAGGTATCGTAGATATCTGAACAATAATGAGAGGTGCTATTTTAATTTCTGAAAGCCCGGAAATTCTGAGACCATATCCTGTAACATTGGATGTCGGAATCAGTGCCATTGTTCCTTCGGCGTCATCCAACTTTTTTAAAACAATCCTTTCATACGCATTTGAATCAGTCAGTCCAATGCCGATAAACTCTTCATCTTGCACGAAATTATTACTATCGGTTAAAGCCTCTGTTGTATTCACGTTATACTCATCGAGACCATAAACCATAGGAGATAATCCACTGTAATTGCCAACTGCATAGGATTCAACATCAGCACCATAGGGCAGTGATGCAAGATAAACTTTACTGTTTGGATACTTACTGGTAGGTGTCCAGGTACCGATTTCTGTTAATTCGGCAGTCTTTACTTCGTCATTGAGACGATAAGTAAGTACAGGTGTTTTAGCGATAAGATCAGCAAGAGCTTTCTCTACAGCTTCAAGAGCGGCAAGCGCTTCATCTGTTACGTCTGCCTTCTGTTCGTCTGTCAGAGCTTCATAAGCAGCACGGGCAGCTTCGATAGCATCCTTGTCTTCCAGTTTGACTTCATCAACGGAGGGAAGGGCTTCGATCATATCCATAACAGTCTCAGCCGGGAAGATATCTGTGGGTGTACCGACTACCAGTTCAAAGCATTCAAGGGGATCACCCCAGTCGCCGGACTTAACGACAAGAGCTCTCTTCTGCTGTAAGTAACTCTCTGCAGACACACCTACACTGAGGGAACCATCATCGTTGTTACGGACATTGTAGGGAACTGTATAATAGCCGTAACCTGCCGGCCATTTATCTTCGCCATGATCACCCTTATAGCTAACGATCTGCTGGTTGCCTGTCAGCTTAAGGCCATCCTTCACTCTTGCCGGATAAGTGACCCATACTGTCTCTACACCCTCCGGAACGGTGACAACATAACGCGGAATAGTTGTCAATGCACCCCATGAATAGAAGGAAGCATCCTGTGTATCAATATCAACAAGATATTTGACCTTGCCATCTGCTTCATAGGAAACGCTTGTGAAGTTATAGTCTTTGTAATACTCATAAATTGGTGAAGACTTTTCAACAGCAATAGCATATGCCATTTCAGCATCTGTGAGAGTCTTCAGAATATCTGCAGATATAAGAGCTTTCTGATCAGCTGTCAGAGCATCATAGGCTTCACGGGCAGCTGCGATAGCATCACCGCTTTCAAGAGTAACTTCGCCGATGGCATTGATCTTTTCAATGACAGCATCAGCTGCAGCTTTATCGGCGGCCTGTTTTTCTTTTTCAATACGATCAGCTTCCACGAGGGCTGCATAGGTTGTTTCAGCATCTGTTAAAGTCTGAAGCATTCCTGCAGAAATCATGGCTTTCTCTTCGGCTGTTAACTGATCATATGCAGCACGTGCTTCCGCTATAGCATCACCGCTTTCAAGAGTGATAGTTCCCAGCGCCTTGATCTTAGCGATTACATCTTTAACACTCTGAGGTACGCCTGACACCGACTGATCGAATATCTGTACAAAAATGCAGGTAGTGTCATAAGGATCATCAGCCTGCATACAACAAATGACAAACCCCTTAACGTTATCTGTCGGAATCGTACCTGTCACAGAAATATAATCACCAAACCAATAGTATGGGTCAGATTCAGGCTGTGTATTATAAATGTTTACAAATTCATCATTGATAAAATCACCTACGTCCTCACCAAATTCAAGTTCTTCCGTAAAATATTCTGTACTATCGTGTGTATTATCAAAAGCCCAAAAGTAATGAAGGTCACACTGATCATCGTCCGGTACAAAACAACTCGTGACAACGGCACCTTCCGGAAGAGACAGAATATATGCTCTACCGGGATCCTCATAAGCGTCCTCAAAACTTTCAAGCGGTGTCAGCACGCCTTCTGAGCTTGCTGTGTACTTGATAGCAATGTGTTCCGCTGATGCTGTATACTCAGTTGTTTCAGCCGCTACGGAAACCGGAATCAATGTCAAGCACATGACAAGCGTCAATAAAGTGCTTATGATTCGTTTACTTAGTTTCTTCATTTTTATTCTCCTTTTCTTCTTATTTTCAACTGTATAAAACAGTTAAAGATACTATTTATTCAACGTTGCCAGATAAAGAATAAGAAAATAAAAGGACACAGCTCCCTCTCCTTTTGGAGACGGAACTATGTCCTTTTCATAAACTGATTATTAAGATGACAAATAAAGCCGACTACGGCTATAGCGTGCGTGCGTGCGTGCGTGCGTATAAATGCTGATTGATGCAGCTCTACCTGTCAACATGTTTTTGATTCCTCTTCTGATCATGCGAGTCCTTGTGACAGATAGCCGTTATCCGACAGATACTCCGACGACAAACCAGTCCGAGAAATAAAAAAGCAGAGAATCCAGTCTCTGCTTTCATGGTAGAATAACGATGAAACAACACCAAAAGTCGAATGCCCTCCTCGGCATCCCTTCTAATGATGCTATTCATGCTCCTTGTAGGTCTTCTGACTTATGCGTTCAGGAAATCATTCCAACGCATCACGCTCGCCTTCTCTCCTCCCCATTACAGGAATTCCAATGACCCGTTTTCACGGTATGGGCACATGACCCACAGAGCGGATACTCCGCACTCACAGCTACTACCGCAGGACCTTGTCCTGCTCGTGTCCGGGACTCTCACCCGATTCCCTTGTCCAGCCTGGAATAATCACTTATCCCGCTCCCAAGATGTGTGTCCGATCATACACTGTTATACGCTTGTTTAAACAGAAATGATGGGGTCGCACATGTGCCACAAAAGCCGCTTATTAATTTTTTGTTTATATCAAGAATAGTAGTCATTTGACCAGACAATGTCAACCCAAAGCGCCTATTTTCGCCCACCTTTTAGGAGGTGAAGCAAGCAAAAAAGATTATTCAAAAAACATGATTTCTTCAACCGCACTGAGTGTTTCTGCAAATTCAATTCCTTCCGCATATGGCATCTGCCTGGTATAGGCTTTCCATCTCATATTCATTTCACTACTTTCGGAAATAGTCCGAATAATTCCCTCAACATCAGTTATTTTTTCAAGGCTATTCCGATGTTCTGCAGTTGCCCTAAATGCATCAATAAATGTATCCCGATCATAATCGAATCCTGAAAGCATATAGATATCGTAAAAATCTCTGGGGCGAGTATTATCTACTCCTCTGCTCAAAATCGTCTCAACCTTTTCAGCAAGAACCGTTTCTATTGGATATGACCACAATTCAAATACATTATCATGCTCTAGCAAATCACAGAATTCATGTTTTTGGGCTCCGGGAGTAATTACATCTCCTGTTGATACATCCATTGACATTGGTGCATTAATCTTACCAAATACAGCAAAAAAACTAACTCTATATCCACCATACTCGTCATCATCTCGAATTGGTGCAATCGAATCATAGACATACGTGATACCATCATCACTTGGAACTGAACAAATGGTTTCGAAAGCTTTTTTGATGGATTCTTCTGCTAAAGGTAAATTTCTAAGCGTAGTATCCAGATCCATGGTTGCACGATGTTCAATTCCAACCAAAGATGCAATTAACATGCCACCCTTAATTACGAATTTTTCTTTATACTCTGTAAGAGATAAACGATATAAAAACCTATGCATAAGGTAATTCTGAAGGACAGCCTGGGCAGATACCTTTTTCTCTTTAGCGATATTCCGAATCTTCGCTTTTAGACTCATATCATTCATCACAAAAGCACCTCCACATATTTCCTTACTTTCGGTTCTACACGAAGTTGCTTAGCGTATCGCATCAGTTTGTTTATATCTCTTTCTTTTGAAGAAATATATTTTTTCATAGCAAACTGAATGATTTGAATATCATCTCCGGATCCACGAACAACGTCACACAGACTGCGTTCCAGATCATAAATCTGAACTTGATTTCCAGACGGCGTAGCCACAGATGAAACGCCTAACTCATAATTATTATCGTTCACTCGTGTAACAACAACGTTCTCTTGCTTCAATGATTGGGAATTGTATTTTGTCGGAAATGTCATATGAAAACTCAACGGCACACGCTCTGAGTAACCCAACAAATACAATGCTGTAGCATGAGAAAAAATGCCTCGTTTGTATCTCTGCTGAAGCAGATAAAACTCATCTTCCCACTCATCAACCAACATATAGATACCGCGGGAACACCGAATAAGTTCACCTTGTTTAACCATTTCGCTCAGAATACTGCGGTGCATTCCATGCTCAGTAATGGTTCTAGATGTGATCAAACCATTGTCTGCATTGTTAATTATCCATTCTCTATCTGATTCATACATAGAAATCACCTCCATTTCCCGCTTTTGACAATTGCACATATTTTTATATCAATATTATGTGTGTTTGTCAAATTCACTAAAAATGCGTCGAAAGACCTACCCTCCCTCATGGCAATAAGTCGCTTCGAAGCCCGGCCCTCCACTAACATAAAAAGGAGAAGAGCTCGGCTCTTCTCCTACCTAGGAGAGGATGGGATTTGAGCGAAGCAAAGCCGTCAGCGGCGAAAAAACAGCTGCGGGGAGCTTGCTCACAAGCAGCAAGTTTTTGAGGCGATGTTCGGCGCAGCCGGAAAACGAGCAGGATGCGAAGCAACCTGCGAGTAGGCTTTAGCGAAGCGTCTGCTTGCGAAGCAAGCATTCGAAGATCATCCCTCCGTGAAATAATAAGAGCACACCCACAAGGGATGTGCTCTTATTATTTCACGGAGAGGATGGGATTCGAACCCACGCACCGATCACTCGGTGACCGCATTTCGAGTGCGGCTCGTTATGACCACTTCGATACCTCTCCGGGTTACACTATTTCTTCTGACGAAGTTGTTTGAAGAAGCTCTGCAGTTCACTGCGGCACTCATCTTCCAATACACCGTAAACCGTCTCAACCTGATGGTTGAAGCCCTTCATCTTGAGCAGGTCCACCACCGATCCGGCGCAGCCCGCCTTAGGATTCATGCAAGCCACCACCACTTTGGGAATACGGGCCTGAACGATAGCACCGGCACACATGGGACAAGGCTCCAATGTGATATACATGGTACACTCTTCCAGCCGCCAGTCACCTGTCTTCTTGCAGGCCTTGCGAATGGCGATGATCTCAGCGTGAGCCAGCGTATTCTTATCGGTGTTGCGGCGGTTGTAACCTCTAGCAATGATCTTGCCATCCGAAACGATGACACAACCGATAGGCACCTCGTCAATGGCGGATGCTTTGCGGGCTTCACGTAATGCAGCTTTCATGAATTTCTCGTCAGTATTCATATTGGGTAATTATAAATTCTTAGCTGGACTACGTCAACCGCCCAAGAAAAACACACCACCCATTTAAGAGTGGTGTGCAAACTTTAATCTTAATCCGCTTCTTCTATCATTTTCGCCGGATCATAGCCCATCTTTTCCAGACACTCCCGTGTATTGGCTAATTCCGGTGTGTACCAGAAGCTCAGGATAGGATTGCGCATATATCTGATGCCGTTATCGCTGTCCTGAGGGATACTCTTGAAGTCGATTTCAATTCGAGGAAGCATGTCCTCGTAAGCAGCGTCATCGGCCAGCAAAGAATCTCCAATCTTCTTGCGGG
>JAGHUB010000429.1 GCA_018065025.1 Candidatus Equihabitans merdae | reverse complement strand
CGTTACTATTTCCAGACATTTGGCAATTTTGAAATGCTTGTAGATGACAAGATCGTGCATTTCCAATCAAAAAAGGCCAAAGAACTGATGGCTCTATGTGTTTACGAGGAAGGCAAACCCGTTTCTATTCATCGCATCCTGGAATACTTGTGGGGTGACGATGCCACTTCCGTCCCGGCTAAAACCGGTTATCGTCGGGTCATCAAAGACTTATCGGATAGCCTCAAAGCCTGCGGTGCCGAAGAGATTCTTTCCAGAGAATACGGAAGCATCCGCGTAAACCTGGATCTGTGTGATTCTGACTATATCAACTTCATGAATGGTGATCCCCGAGCCCTCTGCCTCTTCCAGGGCAGCTATATGGCTCAATATTCCTGGGCTGAAGACATGGTCTACAAGATCCAGGAACGCAAAAACATCTTTATGAGATCCTTAAAATAAAACATATAACAAGGAGAACACTATGACAGACAACACCCCTCTTTCTGATTTTTCAGAAAAAGAAATTGCCATTCTGCATCGCCTCATTGAGATCTGTGAAGAAGCCAAAGCAAGCGGCAACAATCCCTTCGGCTGTCTCTTAGCCGATGAAGATGGTCAGATTCTGATGGAGCAGGGCAATGCCGAACACGACCTGAAAGGTGACTGTACAGCCCATGCTGAAACCATGCTTATGCGTCGGGCATCTGTAGCTTATTCACGAGAAGATTTAAGCCATATGACTATGTATACCTCCAACGAACCATGCGCTATGTGTTCCGGTGCCATTTACTGGGGTGGCTTAAAGGGCGTGGTTTTTATCGGCAGTGAGACAACCCTGAAGGAGTACACCGGGGATGATCCCAGAAACCCCACTCTTAATCTTCCCTGTCGTGATGTCTTTGCCGCCGGTCAGAAGAAAATCCTGGTTCGCGGACCGGTTCTTGAATTGGAACCCAAGCTTATGAAAGTACACGAAGGGTTCTGGAAACCCAGCATTTGATTATCAACTTATATAGAAGGGAGATGGATTTGTGGAAGAAATCTTAAGGATGGAACACATCAGCAAATGTTTCGGCAGTTTCTACGCAAACAAAGATATTAATCTTTCCATCGCCAAGGGTGAAGTACATACCCTCCTTGGCGAAAATGGTGCCGGAAAATCAACATTGATGAATATTTTGATTGGTCTCTATCAGCCCACAGAAGGCAAAATCTTCATCAATGGTAAGGAAGTCAAGATCGACTCTCCTAATCAGGCAGTAAAACTGGGTATCGGTATGGTACATCAGCATTTCATGTTGGTAGAAGCCATGACCGTATTCGAAAACATCATTCTGGGTGACCGTCGATCCAAAGGCATCCTCATCGACAAAGAAGCCAGACGTAAAGAGATCGTAGAACTGTCCGAACGCTACGGTCTTGATCTGGAACTGGACAAGCTCATCACTGAGATCTCCGTAGGTGCCCAGCAGCGTGTAGAGATTCTGAAAGCCCTCTACAGAGGTGCAGAGATCTTAATTCTGGACGAACCCTCTGCTGCTTTGACAGACATCGAAGTTGAAGGTCTCTTCGCCATCATGAACAAGCTGATCAGTGAAGGCAAGAGTATCATCTTCATCAGCCACAAGATGCGTGAAGTACTTCGTATCTCTGACCGCATCACTATCCTTCGTGCCGGTGAGGCTGTAACCACCGTTCAGTGCAGCGAAACCGATGGCCAGAAATTAGCTAACCTGATGATTGGACGTGAACTGACACCCTCTCACTATGAGAAAAAATCTGTTGACGAAGCCCCCATCATCGAATTAAAGCACGTAGATTACAACAAATCATCCAAGCACAACGGCCTGAACGACCTTTCTATGTGTATTCGCCCCGGTGAGATCGTTGGTATTGCCGGTGTTGACGGCAACGGCCAGACACAGCTGGCCCAGATTGTCACCGGTGTCATTGCTCCGGATAAAGGAGAAGCCGTCCTGCATGGCAAGACCGTATCCGTATTCGATCCCAATGCTTTCATTGAAAACAAGTTCGCTCATATTCCTGAAGACAGAAATGCCCAGGGTCTCATCGGTGACATGAGTATAGCCGACAACCTGGTTCTCAAGAAATCTGAGCAGAAGCCATTCAGTTCCGGCAAAGGATTGAAACTAAATAAGAAAGCCATTCGCTCTTATGCTGATGAGATGGCTGCCAAATACGATATCCGCTGCACCTCTGTGGCACAGGAAGTCAGAAGCCTCTCCGGTGGTAACCAGCAGAAGGTTATCCTCTCTCGTGAACTGGAATCTGAGCCGGACCTTCTGGTTGCCGCTCACCCCACTCGAGGTTTGGATATCGGCGCCACCTGGTTTGTTCATGAGCAGATGATTGCCGCCAGAGACAGAGGCGTAGGCATTCTGCTGATCAGTGCCGACTTCGATGAAGTTCTGGAAGTCTCAGACCGCATACTGGTTATCTTTGAAGGTCAGATCATGGGTGAATACTCCGGTAAGAATCCGCCTGTTGAAGAAATCAGTATCGCCATGACCGGTAAATAGGAGGAAGTATGGAAAGAGTTAAAAAATCAATGACCGGCTTTCTTGTACCGGTCCTGTCTATCATCCTGGCATTCCTGATTGGTGCCATCATCATGTTGGCCATGGGAGCCAGTCCTGCCAGAGCCTTCGGTGCTCTTTTCAAAGGCGCCTTCGGTTCAGCCGCTGCCATCGGTACGACACTTAATAAAGCAACACCACTTATCTTTACAGCCCTGTGCGCCTGCTTTGCCTATAAATGCGGTGTCTTCAACCTGGGTGGTGAAGGTCAGTTCCTGATTGGTGCAACAGCCGGCTTCTGTGCTGTACATCTCACAGGTGTCACAAGTTTCCCCGGCATCCTGCTGTGCCTGCTTACCGGTACTTTAGCCGGTGATATCTGGGGTTTGATTCCCGGCATTCTGAAGATTACCCGAGGCCTCAATGAAATGATCATCTCCATCATGATGAACTATGTGGCCACCTTATTCATGGGTGTTATCTACACCAGCTGGTGCCGTGACGCCGGTATGCCTCAGACAGCCTCTGTAGACGAATCAGTCATGCTGCCTCGCGTCATTCCCAACATGCGATTTGCCTGGGCCTTTGTCCCGGCCGTAGTAGTAGGCCTGCTGCTTTATTATTTCCTCTATTGGACCTCATCCGGTTTCAAATTGAGAGCCGTTGGTCTCAATATGACAGCCAGCCGTTTCAACGGCTTCCCGGTTAAGACTTACATCCTCACCAGCTTCATCGTATCCGGTGCCATTGCCGGTCTCGGCGGTGCCTCAGATCTGCTGGGTACTCAGTATCGACTGATCAATGGTTACGGCGTGGGCTATGGTTTTGATGGTGTAGCTATGGCTCTGATCGGTCAGCTGCATCCTATCGCCACAGTGGTGGTAGCCATCTTCTTCGCAGCTCTCCGTGTAGGTTCCACCTCCATGCAGGTTGCCACTAAAGTCCCCACCAGTGTTTCTGACATCATTCAGGCTCTGGTTATCGTCTTCTCCGTAGCTGGTATGGCTTTAACACAACTTCCTGAGTTCAAAGCCTTTATGCTTCGTTTAACATCCCGTTCCTCCGGCAAAAAAGAAGAAAGAAAGGAGGCTTGAGCGCAATGTTAGGATTCTTAAGTAATATCATTTACGCCACTGTTCGTATGGCAGTGCCACTGCTCTTCATCAGTATGGCAGAGCTTTATTCCGAGCGCGCCGGCATGGTCAACATCGGTTTGGAAGGTCTGGCAGTCATCGGTTCACTTTGCGGCTTCCTGATGTCATTTATCACAGGAAGTGTTTGGATCGGTATCCTCTGTGGTGCCTTAGTGGGTATCCTGATCAACCTGATCTACGCTTACGCCACCATCTCTCTCTGTGCCAACCAGATCGTCTATGGTATGGCCATCAATATTCTGGCCCCGGCTGTAGCCTCTTTCGTATACCGTATCTACTTTGGTGACGGCAGTTCCCTGAATCAGATTTCTCTCATGAAGACCATCAGCATCCCGGGATTAAAGAACATTCCCCTGATCGGCCCCTTACTCTTCGATCAGACTCCCATGGTCTATCTGGCAATCATTCTGGTTATCTTCACTGCCATCTTCTTCAACCGAAGCAAAGCCGGTCTCAACTACAAGGCTGTAGGTGAACACCCCAAGGCTGCTGCCACACTGGGTATTCCTGTTATCGGAACAAAATATCTGGCCTGCATCATCTGCGGTGCCCTGTCCGGTATCGGCGGTGCTTACCTCACCACTTGCTACTCCACTACCTACACAGAAGGTATTGTATCCGGTCGAGGCTTCATCGCTTTGGCTGCAGTTATCTTCGGTCGCTGGTCAAGCGGCGGCATCCTGATTGCCTGCCTCTTCTTTGGTCTTTGCGACGCAGCTCAGATTCGTCTGCAGGTATCATCCCTTAGTATTCCTTACCAGTTCTTCCAGATGATTCCCTATCTGGCCACCATCATCGTCCTGGCCTTGGTAGGATCAAAACAGGCTGGTCCTAAGGCCAATGGTAATCCCTACAGAAAAGAAGAAAGATAATAGCCGGATTATGACCGGTTATGATAAACACACAAGTATTAAAGGAGGAAAAGTAAATGAAAAAGTTTTTAGCTATGTTACTTTGCGGATCAATGATCTTTGGTCTTGCAGCATGTGGCGGCGGCGCCGCTAACACATCCGATGGTGGTTCTGATGCCGCTGAAACTGCTGAAGCCGGAGAGGCTACACACAAGGTTGGTTTTATCCTGAACTCCAGTATCAATGATGGTGGTTGGGGTACAGCCTGCTACACAGACCTGACAGCAGCTGTTGATGCTGATCCCGACTGGGAACTGGCTTACACAGACAGCCTGTCACAGGATGGTTACTATGATGCTATGGTAGCTTACTGCAACGAAGGTTTTGATCTGATTTATGCTCCGGGCGGTGAATACACCGATGCTGTTATGCAGGTCGCTGAAGAATATCCGGATGTTAAATTTGCTCTGCTTAACGGCGGCGAAGACATTCCTGCATCTGCCAAGAACGAAAACGTCACTTGTCTTCTTCCGGACGCCACACAGATCGGTTGGATTGCCGGTGCTCTGGCAGGTCTTGCCTCTGAAACAGGCACCATCGCTTTCATCGGCGGTATGGAACTGACAACAACTCTGGCCAAATACGAAGGCTATGTCGAAGCTGCTCAGTATGTTGCTGAAAAAGAAGGCAAAACTGTTTCCGCTCTGGATGCTGTATATGCCAACTCCTTCGATGACTCCTCAAAGGGTATCGAATTCGCCAACGCTATGATCGAACAGAATGCTGACGTCTTCTTCGGCGATGCTTCTGCTGTTGACTCAGGTGCCCGTCAGGCCATCGACGAATACAACGAAAAGCAGGGCGAAATCAAAGTTTTCGATATCGCTCAGCCCGCTGACTTCCTTGGTCAGAACGACTGCATCATCGGTTCTCAGGTAACTGACAACTCTTCACTTCTGAGTCTGGTACTGAAATCAGTTGCTGATGGTACCTTCAAAGCTGAAGTTACTTACGGCGATCTTGAAAACGGCGTTCTTTCAATCGGTGCTCTGTCTGATTCTCTCAGCAAAGACGTACAGGATAAATACCTGGCTTATATCGAAGAAATGAAAAATGGTACATTCATGAGCTAAGTTCATTTCTTAGCTTCTGACAAGTCATAAAATATCCACTCAAAAAGGAAGTCCCCTCACAGGGACTTCCTTTTTTCGGGTGGGTATTATGCTGCAGAACTTCGTCCTCTTCCATCAGATACAACTGTATCTGAGAAGACTGAAGGAAAGGGAGAAGGAGTAAGAGGAAGCCATAAATGTTAGCAATCAGATGGAAAGTTCCACAATGGTCCAATCATACTGCTTAAGATCCGGTTTTTGTCCGCAGTAATTGCAGAGCAAGCCGTTCTCTAAAGTCAGGCTGTTGCCACAGTTGGGACAGCGAAGGACATGAGGAGCAAAGACAGTTTGAGTTTTACATGCAGCATCCTTGACTAAGGTCATGTTGATGCTGCATTTTTTTGCCTTGCCATTTGATTCGTATAAAGTAAGATCAGCCATAACCTTGGCTTCCTGCAAGCCCTCTTTCACCTGATAGGAGGTCATGCGAATCTCATCCAGATCGTAGTCGATGACTTCCCGGAATCGAGGGAGCAGTCCGGACAGATCTTGTTCCGAGAACGCATTGATCTGCTTATCATTTTCAGCAAAGAAAAGGACAGACAGTTTGTTCTGAATATTTGAATAGAAGCCGGCTGCAGAGAAGTTGGAATCAAAGTGGTGAGCTGCTTTTTCGGCAGCGGCAGATGCATTGGCAGCTTTTTTCAGCTCATCATAATGTTTACCTTCATGGTATTTCACACGGGCTGATATTTCCATGACAGGAAATATTGTGACACTGTAGAGAGTTGACAGACCTATGGCAATAATAACGGCCATTAAGCTTGTGACCACAACCATCCCCAGAACCAGGCCGAAGGCATCAAAAAAGCTGGAGGATACCTCATAGGTAGCTCCGGATACTTCATCGTCAAAGAATAAGATGCACAGGATGGCACCTACAAAGAAATAAGAAAGAGCGAAGAAAGCCATATTGGCCCAATAGGCATAGATTTTGCGCTTTTCGCGGTATTTGGCATAGGCAACTTTATAGTTTTTACGAAGTGCAAAGCCTGAGATTTTGGAACCCAGTTCCAGATCAGTGAATTTGGTGCCGCAGTAGTCACAGCCATCCATCAGATTGGCTCTGGTGGAGCGGGCACCGCAGCTGGGACAAATCACGGTCTCATCACCTTCTGCACTGGTAGCTATCATGGTGTAATGAGCTACTTCCGCATCCGTCTTCATCAGAATCTTGTTGCCGTTTTTGCTGTAGCGACGTTTGGCTTCGATTTCTTCCTGACATTCAGTGATTTTATTGCTGCCGTCAAAGAATTGTCTTTCTATGACAGGTGTGCCGGAGTAATTTCGACGGATTGACTGGAATTCAAGGCTTACCTGCAGTTTATCCAGACGTCTCTTCTGAAGGTAAAGCATATGTTTGAAAAGTTGAGTAGTATCATCCTGAATGGGAGAATTCTCCTGGATTCCGGGCATTTTCAGGAAGTCTGACAACTGATTTCGGAAGGATTGAAGAATCGGATGACTTTTGCCAAGACCGCTGGCAGGGTTTATTTCAAATTCACTTTCCGTGAATTCCATTTCATTGGATTTCTTGGGAAAGCCTACGATCAGCATCAGGACACCGATGCCGGCCATGATCAGACCGATCACGCAGAAAAGGATCGTCAAAAACAGCGTATAATCGGTGTGATAGGCAATCATTAAAATGATGGTAAAGATGCCGGTCAGTGTGAATAAGGCACCCTGGAAGATAGTTTGTTTGCTGCTTCTACTCATAAAACCTCGTAAAACATGTGTGAAAACGGTAAAGCAAATGGGGCGGAGAATAATCCCTTGATGATGTCCTCGCCACGCTTATATAATAGCAGAAAGGACGTCGGTTTAGTTACGTGAAAACGACGGCTTTGTGAATAAATGACCCAATCAGGAGAAACAGATATGTGGACCGATATTAGCTTCAATGAACCCTTCGAAGGCACTATGCCTGACATGATCAATAACGTCACACTTCCGTCAGACTATACCTCTTTCATGCAGACCCACAACGGCTGTGAGGGTGACACCGGTGCATCCTGGCTTGTTCTATATCCAATCGAAGAACTTCAGGAAATCAACGATGACTTCAGTGAAGACTTGCCCGAAGGCCACATCATCATCGGTTCCAACGGTGGCGGAGAACTTATCGGCTTAACAGCGGATGGGGAATACCTTATCGTTCCGGAAATCATCGAAGAAGAGTATCTGGAGATCATTGGAGACAATATTGAAAACCTGCCTGCGGATATCAATAATTACTGGGAGAAAATGGATCAGTAAAGAATAAGAGGCTGTCGCTTATACGGCAGCCTTTGTTTTATATCAACCTCTTTATCGCTTCCATCACGCTGAGCATCTGGTATTTGAGGACAAATACTGCATTATAATACTCAGGAAATGTATGTTTCACATGATCTAACAGGGGAAATACCATTTCTTCTGTCTCATCGATGTAGTCCGCCATCTTTTCTTTGGTGAATCCGGAGGCCATGTGGGAAATATTGTTGCAGCGATCAAGCAGTTTGACCATGGCTGCTATCTTGTTGTCCTTCATGTTCTCATAATAGCGAAGCTTGGCAGCATGTCTGCTCTCGCCTTTCTTCTGTTCAAAGCTCACCAATTGAACGGCTTCTCTGATGTCGTCGTTGACATCCAGCATATCTGCTGTCACACCACAGTCTTCCACCACATCATGAAGCAGGACCGTTGCCAGCAGATCATCGTCCTTCAAGCCAAGTGCCAGGGCATGACAGGCCATCAAAAGCGGATGGGCTATGTAGGGAACCTTATCCTTGCCCTTACGAGTCTGTCCCTCATGATATTTCTTCATGAGAATCAAGGCTTTAGAGGTTTCAAGCAATCCCAAGGCATTGGCAGAATACCTGACCTGACTATACATGTGATCCAGATCAAACATTTCATCGTGGAATTCCCATCTTGGAACTGTTGTTGCTTCATCCATCA
This sequence comes from Candidatus Equihabitans merdae, assembly GCA_018065025.1. Lineage (GTDB taxonomy): Bacteria > Bacillota > Clostridia > Lachnospirales > Lachnospiraceae > Chordicoccus > Chordicoccus merdae. The sequence continues at coordinate 5,166 of JAGHUB010000429.1, read as the reverse complement.
GCCATGAAACAGTAGTACTTAAGGCCTTGGCGATCTCCGGCAGCTTGTCCGTCTCAGGCGTATACATATCACGTTCCCAGGCACTTACAGCCTGAAAGGAAACATTTACTTTTTCACCAAGTGCTTCCTGTGAAAGCTTTAATTCTTTTCTTCTCTTTGCAATCTGTGATCCGATACTCATAGCACTCTCCTCTCACAAACAACTATCACCTTGCTATAGCCTTATTATATTTCAATTGAAACAGATATCTACGAAGCCTATGTTGAACTTGAATTTCAAGCTGAAATTGATTTTTCATCTATAATTCTATCACATTGTTAAGATATATATCACAGACAAGTGTATATCCCATCTTTCTCTTCTGTTATAATGGGAAAGGTTTTCACCATATCTTTATTCTTTAGGAGCGTATTATGAGCATTACTGTTATTGGTTCTGTTTTTGTTGATATTAAAGGTTACTCTGTAACACCCTACCTTCCCACCGGCCGCAATGTCGGTCGTCTGGAGATCGTCCACGGCGGTGTTGCCAGAAACGTGGCCGAGGACATTGCCAACGTTGAACTCAAGCCCACCTTTGTTGGTTTGATTGATACAGGCGACACAGGGGACGCTGTTCTGGCCAAGCTTAAACGCCACAAGGTTGACACCCGCTTTGTACGTCAGCTGCCTAACGGCATGGGCACCTGGCTGGCCGTCTTTGATGAAAAAGGTCAGTTAGCCGGTTCAGTCTCCCAGCGTCCTGACTTAAGACCTATCGAAGACATCATTATTGAAAATGAAAAAGAGATTTTCTCTAATGCCAGTGCTATCGTCCTTGAACTGGATCTTGAGATCGAGGTCTGCACCCGCATCTTCAATCTTGCTGAGCAGTATGGCCTTCCTGTTTTCACGGTCATTTCCAACATGAGCATTGCTATGGAACACAGAGAGTTCTTCTCCCGCATGCACTGCTTCGTCTGCAACCAGCAGGAAGCAGGTCAGCTCTTCTTTGAAAACTATGACGCATTGACACCTGAAGAGATGCTTAAGATCCTTCCCGAAAAAGTCCATCATCTGGGTGTGCCCCGCATGGTCGTTACCATGGGTGAACAAGGTGCCGTCTATGTAGATACCATCAAGAATGAAAGCGGTATCGTTCCTGCTAAAAATGTTCAGGTCATGGACACCACCGGTGCCGGCGATGCCTTCTTCTCCGGTACAACCATCGGCCTCACCTATGGCAAATCCCTTCGTGAAGCCTGCCAGATCGGTACTACTCTGGCCGCTTCCGTCATCATGACCACAGAAAATGTCTGCCCCATCTTCCGCCCGGAAGAATTTGGTATTGAAGCCTGATTAAGTATATACCCTCGGCACTGATGCCGAGGGTACTTCATTTTTCTCTATTAAATTATTGAATTTGGAATTCTGCCATAACGGCTCGCACAGACTTGTGCAGATAGGGTTTATAGGTTTCGAAGTCCACCGGATCACTATAGAGGATCACATTATGTACGGTGGCCCCTACCATCTCAAAGATGGTGTAGATGCAAAGTCTGGTCTCTGTGTCGTTGACCGTATCTCCGATAATCTCTTCCAGGAAGGTTACATAGGACTCATCCGAGTCTTCCATGACTTTCTTGAAAAGTCCCCAGCTTAGATTCTTATTGATAAACTTCAACAGAAGCTTATTGTCTTTCAACTGTTCCAGAATATCGTCAATGATGGCCAGGATCTTGCCGGGAATATCTTCCTTATCTTCATAGCCGCTGCACTCTTTAGCATGGGTGAAGAGCTGTTTGGCCTTTCTGGCAATCAACTTCTCCTGAATATCATATTTATCCTTGAAATACAGATAAAAAGTGCCCTTAGCTGTACCGGCATCTTTAACGATATCAGAAATCGTTGTATCCGCAAAACCCTTATGGGTATAGAGAGCATAAGCCGCTTCCATCAGACGATTGTGTTTGTTTATCTTATTTTCCTGTACTTTTCCCATATCTTTGAACCACTGCTTTTATCAATAAACATAGTGATTATTACACTCTATAGTTTTCAGCGTGTTTTGATATTATAGCATCTTCAAATTTTTGTCAAAAGAAATATTGACCAACGGTCATTTTAGTGTTATCTTATTCACTGTTCAGAAATGACTGATGGTCATTTTTATTATTTTCCCGATTTTTTTATCTGGGATATACAAAAAGGAGATACTCAGACAATGTTAAACTTTGGGCGTTTTATCGCCAGGCACCGCATCGGTGTCATCATACTTAGCTTGGTTCTGTTGATTCCTGCCGCCCTTGGTTTCATCAATACCAGAGTTAATTACGACATCCTCTATTATCTGCCGGATGAGATCGAGACCATGCAGGGTCAGGACATCCTCTTGAAGGATTTTGGAAAAGGAGCCTATGCCATCTTCATCGTCAACGGCATGACAGATTCAGAAGCTGCCCAGCTTAAGAAGGAAGTAGAGAATACCGAACATGTGGCTTCCGTTGTATGGTATGACAGCATCCTGGACGACAGCATTCCTCAGGAATTTCTGCCGGAGGAGCTCTACAACACCTTCCATTCAGATCATGGCACTTTGATGGCGGTCTTCTTTGATGAAGGCACGTCATCGGACAATACCATGAAGGCCATCGATGAACTTCGGGCCAAGGTTGGCAACAACTGCTTCTTAAGCAGCATGTCCGCTGTGGTAACGGATACCAAGAATCTGGTGGACAGCGAATTGTTCTGGTATGTGCTGATCGCTGTCCTGCTTTCCGCTTTGGTATTGGTCCTGACCATGGACTCCTTCATGGCACCGGTGCTCTTCCTCTTAACCATAGGCATCGCCGTCATTTACAACCTGGGAACTAACATTTTCAAAGGTGAAATTTCCTTCATTACCATGTCACTGGCGGCGGTGCTGCAGTTGGCTGTTACCATGGACTATTCCATTTTCCTATGGAACAGCTACATGGAGAAAAAGAAGGGATACGGAGATAATACCGAAGCCATGGCCCACGCCATCTCAGATACCATCGTATCCGTCTCGGCATCCTCTCTGACAACTGTAGCCGGTTTCATCGCCCTGTGCTTTATGACCTTTACACTTGGTCTCGATCTTGGTGTGGTCATGGCCAAAGGTGTCATTCTTGGTGTTCTCCTGTGTATCACCGTCCTGCCTGCCTTTATCCTCTGCTGTGACAAGCTGATTAAGCGCTTTTCACACAAGCCACTAAATATCAAAGGTAAGGGTATCGGAAAGCTGGTAGTGAAACACAACAAGCTCTTCCTTGTGGTACTGATGCTTCTGTGGATTCCGGCTCTGATCGGCTATAAGCACCTGGATGTTTACTATGACCTGGCCAACAGCCTGCCGGATTACCTGCCTTCCTCTCAGGCCAATGCAGTTCTGGCAGAAGATTTCGATACGGCTTCTATAGAAATGATTCTGGCCCCGGATGACCTGAGTCCCAGAGACACACAGCTTATGCTGAAAGAGATCCAGGATGTGGATGGCATCCAATTTGCATTAGGATCCGCCTCTCTTCTGCCCTCGGGCATGCCGGAAGACTTCATGGTAGGAGACCTGACCGCCGACTTAAGTGCCAACGGTCATCAGCTGATCCTGATCGGCACCGAATACCCGGTTGCTTCCGATGAAGTCAATGCGCAGATTGAGAAGGTAAATAGGATCATCAAGAAATACTCTCCGGAAGCTATGTTGATCGGTGAAGCCCCCTGTACCAAGGATCTGATTTCCATCACTGACAGGGATTTCAAAGTGGTCAGCGAAGTATCCATCATCGCCATCTTCTTCCTGATTCTCATTTCCCTTAAGTCCATCACCTTGCCCATTATCCTGGTACTGGTTATTGAGCTTGGTATCTACATCAATCTGGGTATCAGTTATTTCACCGGAACAACCCTTCCATTCATCGCATCCATCGTCATCGGTACGATCCAGTTGGGGGCTACCGTAGACTATGCCATCTTGATGACCACACGTTATCAGAAGGAAAGACTGGGAGGCATGGACAGAAAAAAGGCAGTCTCAGAGGCTGTAGCTAAATCCGTCCCCTCGGTTTTGACAAGTGCTCTTGGCTTCTTCGCCGCCACCATCGGCGTAGGCCTCTACTCAGATGTAGACCTGATTGGTTCCCTGTGTCTGCTCATGGGCAGAGGTGCCATCATCAGCATGGTACTGGTCTTCCTGCTGCTGCCGTCCATGCTGGTCACATTTGACCGCTTAATCATTCAAACAAGCTGGGGTATGAAGCCCCTTCGACATAAAAACAACTAGGAGGTAACTATGAAACATTACAGACAAGTCATCGCACTCCTTCTGGCCACAGCTATGGTGGCCGCTTCAATAGGCGGATGCGCTTCTGTAACAGAAGCTGCTGAAAAGGAATCCACGCCGATTACAGAATCCTCCGGCAGTCTTGAACAGGCCGCCGTCTCTCTCTTAACATCCCACGGCAATGAAAAAGGCAAAAATGAAACGGTTTATATCATCGCCGATGCCGATGGCAATATTAAGAAAACCGAAGTCAGCTGCTGGCTGAAGAATCCCTCTGAGAATGCTCAGATCAAGGACCATACATCGCTTAGTGATATTGAAAATGTTAAGGGCAACGAAAGCTATAAAAAGGACGCCAATGGGGATCTGATCTGGGATGCCCAAGGAAATGATATCGTCTATCAGGGTATCGCCGATGCTTCAAATCTCCCCATCAGCACAAGCATTTCCTATGAATTAGACGGTAAGACCGTGAAGGCTGACCAGCTTGCCGGTGCCAATGGCCACCTGAAAGTCACCTTCAGCTATAAAAACAACATTTATAAAAATGTTGTCATCGACGGAGAAAACACCAAGCTCTACCAGCCCTTCCTGGTTATCTCCGGTATGCTGATGGATATGGATAAAGCTTCAAATGTAACCGTAAGCAATGGCAAGACTATTGAATTCAGCGACAAAAATATCGTCGTTGGCACAGCTATGCCGGGCCTGTCCGACAGCCTGGGCCTGGACAGCTTAAAAGACGTTGACGGCAATCCTTTGGATCTTGGCATCCCGGAAGATGTGGTCATCGAAGCCGATATTCACGACTTCTCTCTTCTGACAACTGTCACGGTCTATGATAACAATGCTTTAAGCTCTCTGGATCTGGATAAGGTCACCAA
>JAGHUB010000213.1 GCA_018065025.1 Candidatus Equihabitans merdae | reverse complement strand
CCACGGCGGCGTTGTTGAAGCTGAACTTGGCACACTGGCCGGCGTAGAAGACGAAGTCGTCGTTGAAGCTGGTCACGAAAGCTACACACGTCCGGAAGAAGTTGAAGAATTCGTAACACGTACAGGCTGCGATTCTCTGGCTATCGCTATCGGTACTTCTCATGGTGCCTATAAGTTCACACCGGCTCAGTGCACACGTAACGAACAGGGCATCCTGGTTCCGCCGCCCCTGCGTTTCGACGTTCTGGAAGAATGCATCAAACGTCTTCCCGGCTTCCCCATCGTTCTTCACGGTTCTTCATCCGTTCCGCAGGATTTCGTAAAGATCGTTAACTCCTACGGTGGCAACATGCCGGATGCTATCGGTATCCCGGAAGAACAGCTTCGTAAAGCTGCTCAGCTGGCTGTCTGCAAGATCAACATCGACTCCGATATCCGTCTTGCTATCACAGCTTCTGTACGTAAGTACTTCGCAGAACATCCGGAACACTTCGATCCGCGTCAGTATCTGAAACCGGCCCGTCAGGCTGTTAAGGATATGGTTGCTCATAAGATCGTTAACGTTCTTGGTTCAAACGGAAAAGCCTAATCATATGAGAAAAATCCCGGTTTTTGCATTGACCGCGATTATTCGGAAGCTCTGTATAGAAGCCTGTACAGAGCTTCCTTTTGATGTGCGTCATGCTATAGAAGAAGGTATTAAGAAAGAAAGCAATCCTGTTGCCAAAGACACACTGTGCACTTTGGTAGAGAATTATGAGATTGCTGAAAGAGAAATCGTCCCCATTTGCCAGGATACAGGCATGGCCTGCGTTTTCCTGGAAATCGGTCAGGATGTACATTTTACAGATGGTCTCCTGGAAGATGCCGTCAATGAAGGCGTTCGCCAGGGTTATACAGAAGGCTATCTGCGCAAATCAGTGGTCATTGATCCTATTAAGCGCGGTAATACCGGTGACAATACACCGGCTATGATCTACACCACCATCGTTCCCGGTGACCAGGTCAAAATTACCGTAGCACCTAAGGGTTTCGGTTCAGAGAATATGTCGGCTATCCGCATGCTGAAACCGGCTCAGGGTCTGCAGGGCATCAAGGACTTTATTCTGGAGACAGTTAAAAAAGCAGGTCCCAATCCCTGTCCTCCCATCGTAGTTGGCGTAGGTATCGGCGGTACCTTTGATAAGTGTGCCTATCTGGCAAAGAAGGCTCTGCTTCGTCCCATCGATACTCATAATGAGAATCCTTATTATGCCGATCTGGAAGATGAGATGCTGTCACTGATCAATGAATTGGATATTGGTCCTCAGGGTCTTGGTGGTATCACCACAGCTCTTGGGGTAAATATAGAAGTTTTGCCCACCCATATTGCCGGCCTGCCTGTGGCTGTTAACATTAACTGCCACGTCACACGCCATAAGACGGAGGTATTGTGATGGAAAATGATAAGATCGTCATCAATCTGCCTCTGACTGAAGAGGTGGCTGTGTCCCTTAAAGCAGGTGACAGGGTTCTCTTAAACGGCATTATTTATGCAGCAAGAGATGAGGCCCATGAAAATATGGTAGAACTCCTTAAGCATGGGGAAGATTTACCCATCGATATTAAGGATGCCACCGTCTATTATGTCGGGCCCGCCCCTGCAAAGCCCGGTGCCGTCATCGGCTCTGCCGGTCCCACCACATCCGGTCGTATGGATGCCTATACCCCGACTTTGCTGGATATCGGCCTGCGTGGTATGATTGGTAAAGGCGAACGCACAGATGATGTTATTGAATCTATGAAGCGTAATAAGGCCGTTTACTTTGGCGCAACAGGTGGCGCAGGTGCCTTGCTGGCCAAGTGCATCAAAGCCCAGCGGACCATCGCCTGGCCGGAACTTGGTCCGGAAGCTTTACGTGAATTTGTTGTGGAAAATATGCCTCTGACAGTGGTGATCGATTCCCAAGGTCATGATCTGTACAGAGAACATTGAAGAGGTGAATCACTATGGCAAATGAACAACAGAGAGATCCAGATTACGAACGTAGAAGAAGAATCGCTGCCAAGAGAAGAAGAGAAAGAGAACGCCGTCGTAAGATTGCTATGATTAAGCGAGCTGTGGTATTCGGTGTTCTTCTGGTCATCATGCTGGTATTGGTTGTTGTTGCAATCAACCTGATCAAGAAAGACAAGAAGCATGATAATGGCGGCAGTATCACCAATACCGAAAGTCTTGTTGATGGAACGGACAGTGGAACGAGTGACGGACAAGAAGCAACAGCAGAGCCTGAACCGGCTATTCCGGTAGGTGATCTGAATGCTCCGGAAGGTTCCAAAGATGAAGTGATGGCTTCTGCTTACAAGATGTATGCTCAGTATGACTATGACAATGCTCTTGCCAAACTTCTGGCATACGAAGATCAGACTGATCCCGACATTATCAAGATGATCGCAGATGTCAATGGTGCAAAGAGCAGTTGTGTGGCTGTGGATGTCAACACCGTTCCCCACATTTTCTTCCATTCACTGATCAACGACAATCGTGCTTTTATCGTGACAGATCAGGTAACAGAAGGTCGTGTTACAGCTAATAATGCTGCTATGGCCACAGTTGATGAATTCAACCACGTTATCAATCAGATGTACGAAGCCGGCTTCGTTATGATTGCATTGGATGACATGGTCATTAGAAATGGAGACGGTTCATTTACACCCAACAATAACATCATGTTGCCTCAGGGCAAAAAAGCCTTCATCATGTCAGAAGATGACCTGAGTTACTATCATTCTTATGGTGAAAAGGGTGTTCAGGGTTATGCTGACAGACTGGTTATTGATGAGAACGGTAAGGTAAAGTGTGAATACTACAATCAGGCCGGTGAGAGATTGATCGGTGACTACGATATGGTTCCGCTGATCGACTCCTTCATCGAAGCTCATCCGGATTTTGCCTATCATGATGCCAGACCTACAGTTGCTCTGACAGGTTACAACGGTGTTCTGGGCTATATCACCAATAACTATTATTGTGAGGGTCCGGAAAGCGAGAATCTGGGAACTGCTCAGAAGAATTTCCTTCTGTCACATCCGGATTGGAACTTTGATCAGGATTGTGCTGAAGCCAGAAAGATTGCTGAAGCTATGAAGGCAAATGGTTGGACTTTCGCCAGCCATACCTATGGCCATTTGAATGCA
>JAGHUB010000056.1 GCA_018065025.1 Candidatus Equihabitans merdae | reverse complement strand
CCCGCATAGCGGGTGGTTGATATTTCGCACATGTTGTGTGCTCAACAGGGTCACGACCCATAATAAAAAGAAGCGGCATAACCGCTTCTTATGGACCAGGCGGGAATCGAACCCGCGTCCGAAAGCCCATCCCCCAAGGCATCTCCCATCACAGCTACTCCTTTTTCATTCCCTCAGATGCACGGCAAGCAGCTTCCTTACATCATCAGTAGCTTCATCATACGCCCGCTGCCTCAAAGCTTTGACAGTGTCGTTTCCTGTGATCATGACGCCGGTGATCCGCTACCACAGGTAATAGCGGGCCGACGAAGCAGCTTAAGCTGCTAAGGCAACTCTATTGTTGTCTGCGTTTATATTTAAATTTCCGTTTTTACGTGGACGAGCCCACGGATGGCTTCCCTGACTTCAAGACCCCCGTCGAAACCTTTACTAGCCCGTAGGATAAAGGTTTGCAGACAATCTTTTTGTCTTTGACTATATTAAAACTCGATACTGTAACTGTCAACCGACTTCACAGATTAGTCACGAAGTGAGATCTTCACAGCTCTTGCTGCTTCTCTTCTGTCTTCTTTCTCTTTCAGACTCTCTCTCTTATCGTAGAGCTTTTTACCTTTGGCCAGGCCAATCTCTACTTTGATCAGGCTCTTCTTCAGATAGACGCGAAGAGGAACCAATGTGTAACCCTTCTCTTTTGTCTTACCGATGAGACTGCGAATCTCCTCTTTATGAAGAAGGAGCTTCCTGACGCGCATAGGATCCTTATTAAAAATATTACCCTTCTCATAGGGTGTGATATGCATACCGATAACAAATACTTCGCCGTCTTTAATCTGGACATAGGATTCTTTGATGGAACACTTACCCATTCTCAAAGACTTGACTTCTGTGCCCACAAGCTCAATACCGGCTTCATATGTCTTCTCGATAAAGAATTCATGGTAGGCCTTTTTATTATTGGCAATCTGCTTAAAAGCTTCTTCTTTCATGTTATCCTCTCGTTAACTGGTTTCATTCTTAAATGAAAAATAAGCCCCTGATCTGTGATCAAGGGCTTATCTGATTAACCGTAAATAGGAAGCTGAAGGACAATAGCCAGAACGAAGAAGGCAACGACCATAGCCTTGGTCATCTTTACAAGGGTACCTTCTACAGAACGACCTTTGTTCTGTCCCCAATAGCTATCTGAACTACCTGCGATTGCACCGAGACCGGCATTCTTACCCTCCTGCATCAGTACGACAGCTGTCAGAGCGATGCAGTCAATCACAAACAATATTGTTAAAATAATTTTTACGATGTTCATTAGAAACCTCCGTTTCAGAATCGACGTTTATCATATCACAGGCCCAATACAATTACAATATGCAAATACCGAGCCCTCTCCTTTTATCAATACACGCGAATGACTGAGGAGGTCTCCTTGACGATATCCATTGCCTTGATTTCTTCCAGACTGGATTTGAAATCATTTTCAACAATCTTCTCTGTTGTAATAACCAGTTCGGCAATACCGTCATCTTCCAGTTTCTGGAGAACGGATGCGATGCTGACATTGTATTTGGCAAATGCGCCGACGACCTGAAGCAGAACGCCGCACTTATCTTCAACATGCAGACGGATGAAGAACTTGCTGGATCTTTCACCTACTTCACGAATGGGCAGCTTCTTATAAACACAATGTTTCAGCTTACCGGTATTGTCGGTATTGATGTTTCTGACCACTTCAAACAAGTCACCTACAATAGCAGATGCTGTGGGCATCTCGCCGGCGCCACGACCATAAAGCATAACGTCATCAACAGCATCACCATGAAGGAAGACAGCATTGAAAGCATCTTCAACACTGGCCAGCATATGGTTTTCCGGAATCATCATGGGATAAACACTGGGTTCAACAGCGCCATCGTGGAAACGAGTGATACCAATCAGCTTGATAACATAGCCGAGGTCTTTAGCGTTGCGGATATCATCTTCTGTCAGAGATGTGATACCTTCGTGATAAACATCACCAAAGCGAACATCACTGTGGAAAGCCAATGTGGACATGATAGCTACCTTTCTGGCAGCATCCAAACCTTCCACGTCAGCTGTCGGATTGGCTTCGGCATAACCAAGCTCAGAAGCGATCTTAAGAGCATCCTGATAACTCATGTTTTCCTTGGCCATCTTGGTCAGAATGAAGTTTGTGGTGCCGTTAACAATACCCAGGATCTCTGTAATATTGTTGCCGGCAAGGCACATACGAAGCGGGCGAATAACCGGAATACCACCGGCTACCGCAGCTTCGAAACGATAATCAAGTCCACGCTCTTCGGCCATCTCCATAAGTTCCAGGCCTTCCAAAGCGATCAGGTCTTTGTTGGCTGTAATCAGGTGCTTACCGCTTTCAAGAGCTTTCTTCTGGAAAACTGCTGCAGCTTTTGTACCACCGATTACTTCAATGACAATGTCGATGTCCGGGTCATCCAGAATATCATCAGCGTTCTCTGTCAGAATAGAAGGATCTTCTACTTTATCTGCGAAATCCGCTACTTTCAATACCAGAATTCTTTTAATGTTGATCTTGGATCCTGTCTTCTCCTCTACTTCAGCTGCCTGAAGAGCAAGAGTTTTAAAGACACCGTAACCAACAGTGCCCAGGCCCAGAAGACCTACATTAATCACATCTTTTTTTGCCATGATAGCCTCCAAAATTAATTATTTATAGTTTACGATCTTACCGAAATCAGCTTTAAGAGAAGCACCGCCTACAAGACCGCCATCGATGTCAGCCTGAGCAAACAGTTCAGCTGCATTACCGGCATTGACAGAACCGCCATACTGGATGCGAACGGCTTCAGCTGTGTCAGTGTCATAGATTTCAGCAACACAAGCACGGATAGCTGCGCATACTTCTTCAGCCTGTTCAGTTGTAGCTGTCTTACCTGTACCGATAGCCCAGATCGGTTCATAAGCAATTACCATAGACTTTACAGCAGCGGCTGCAACACCGTCAAGACCTTCTTTGATCTGCATACGGATCCAATCCATTGTGACGCCCATCTCTCTCTGTTCAAGAGATTCGCCGCAGCAAAGGATCGGTGTAAGACCGGCTTCGATAGCCTTCTTAACTTTCTTGTTCAGCAGAGCGTTGTCTTCTTTGAAGTAGTCACGTCTCTCTGAATGACCAATGATAACATAATCAACACCGGCATCTACCAGCATAGCGGCAGAGATTTCACCTGTGTAAGCACCCTTTTCTTCGAAGTACATGTTTTCAGCACCAACTTTAACATTAGTACCTTTGCAAGCTTCAACAACGGGAACGATATCGATAGCCGGTACGCAGTAAACAACGTCTACTTCATCGTTTACAACGAGGGGTTTCAGAGTTTCCACAAGTTCGACTGCCTGGCTGGGAGTCATGTTCATTTTCCAGTTACCGGCGATAATTTTTCTTCTTGCCATTTTTG